>DAIDAD010000100.1 GCA_027310795.1 Candidatus Micrarchaeaceae archaeon
ATAGTCGTCATAGCGATAATAGTCTCTTTCCTGAACATACTGCAGGGGTATGAACTGATATTCCTCGGCGCGCTGATACTGGGAATACTGATATTCGGCGCTGCTGCATTGTTCGTCGGCACATTCAGAAGGGCTGGCGTTCTTCCTGGAATGTTCGACACCAACGAACCAAAACTAATAGTCGACAACACGGGGCTTACACATGCTCCATTCATAGACGCAACCGGCGCAAAAGCAGGATCATTGTTCGGAGACGTGAAACATGACCCCTTGCAATCCGGCGGTCTAGGAACACCGCCGCACATGCGGGTCGACAGCGGCTCGGTGCATAAGGCGAACAAAGGAGTGTTATTCATAGACGAAGTTTCAAACCTTGAACCGAAGAGCCAGCAGGAGCTGCTCACGGCGATGCAGGAGAAGAAGTACTCGATAACAGGACAGAGCGAACTGAGCTCAGGAGCGATGGTGAGGACCGAACCTGTGCCTTGCGACTTCCTCCTTGTAGCTGCAGGCAACCTGCAGGACGTGCCTAAGATGCACCCTGCACTGCGTTCAAGGATAAGGGGTTATGGTTATGAAGTATATATGGAATCAACGATGCCAGACACGGAAAGGAACAGGGACGACATAGTCAGGTTCATTGCACAGGAAATCAAAAAGGACGGCAAGATACCTGCTTTCAGCTATGCCGCATGCATGTCCATAATAGACGAGGCGAAGCGCAGGAGCGGCAGGAAGAACAGGCTTACGCTCATACTCAGGGACCTTGGTGGCATAGTCAGGGCAGCAGGGGACATAACGCGCGAAAAGGGCAGAAACATTGTAACAGAAGAAGATGTAGAGGACAGCTTCAAGGTCACAAAGCCTCTTGAGGCGCAGTTCGTCGAGCAGTCCCTCGATTACAGAAAAGATTACCAGATATTCAAGAGCAGGGGCTATGCGATAGGAAGGGTGAACGGGCTTGCGATAATAGGCTCTTCTTACCTTTCATCAGGGATAGTTCTTCCGATAGTCGCAGAGGTTACAAAAGCGAGTTCAAGGACAGAGGGCAAGCTCATACCAACAGGAAAACTCGGCACGATAGCAAGAGAGGCGGTGAAGAACACTGGCGCTATAATAAAGAGGCACATGAACAGAGACATGGCAAGCTATGACATACACGTGCAGTTCGTCCAGACTTATGAAGGCGTGGAAGGAGACAGCGCAAGCATCTCCATCGCAGTGGCTGTGATTTCTGCGCTAGAAGGCATACCTGTTTCTCAGGAAATAGCGATGACAGGATCGCTTTCAGTAAGGGGCGATGTGCTTCCTGTAGGAGGAGTATCGAACAAGGTAAGCGCGGCGATAGTCGCAGGAATGAAATACGTACTTATCCCGCAGAACAACGTCGGTGATGTCAATATAAACAAGAAAGAGATGAAGAAGATAAAGATAATACCTGTGAAGAACATAGCCGACGTCCTGGAGCAGGCCCTCAAGAAGAGCCCCCGCAGAGACGAGATGATAAAGAAACTGAGGAAGTACATGGAGAGCGACAAGTTCGAGAGGAAGCCGCTTGAGGCATGACATGGAAACGGATTCAAAGAAGAAGATAGAAGAACTGGGAGAAAAGATAGTCAGGGACATAAAGGCCGGGAAGAACCCGAAGTTCATAACTACTACAAGAACGAGGTCTAACGTAGATTTTGATGCAAAGGCAGGCTACCTCAGGCTTGGCAAAGCGAAGGAAGAACGGGATTTCATAAACGTATCGCAATCGAAGAAGTTCATGCAAACCGTGGCCATAGCCTCGAAGTGCCACAAGTTCGTGAATGAGAACCTGCATACGACGATAAGGGGCCTTTTCTACCAACTCAAGTATTCATTGGGGGAAGACATAGACGAGAACATATTCAACGAGCAGTCAGAATC
>DAIDAD010000101.1 GCA_027310795.1 Candidatus Micrarchaeaceae archaeon
GAGTGAAGAGGGCCTCGGTGCAGCCTTGCGCCACACCAATCTCGGCGGTCTCGATGGCCTCTTCCACCGTCATGTAGGCCCTCACGCCTGGTCTTGGCCCCTTGGCGAAGGTGCAGTAGCCGCAGGTATCTCGACAGAGCCTCGTCAGAGGTAGGAACACCTTTGGCGAGAACGTGATGACGCGGTCTTGCGTTTTTGAATCTCGCAGTTGGCCTCTTGTTGGAGGTCTCTAGAGTTGAGACGAAGCAAGCGCTGGATCAGCACGTCGTCATCCTCTTTGAGCTTCCATGGAGTTGAGTTGGCGCATAGCGCTCTGTGAGCGGTGCGTCCTGCAAGCGATGACGCGATTATAGGCAGTACAAGAGTCGCGTCTCCGTCGATGTTCACATGCTTTGCCTTCTCCTTTATCTTGCCCCATGAAATAGCTTCCCTTGTCCTTGCGCCTGACAAACTTCCATCGTATTCCTGTGCCGTGGTTATGTAAACAGCATAGTCGAACCCGCCCCTGAACTGCGCCCACCATATCGCATGATGCTTCGATATGCCTCCGCCTATGCATAATGCGCCCGCTTTCTTAGAATCCCATATTGTATCCGACATCAACTGCTCATCGCCCAGCATGTTTATCCTGAATTGCTTATGCTCTTGATAGAACTGCCATAATTGGTAACCGACAGAACCGTCGGTTATCCCCGGTATTACAAGCGGTATCCTGTTCTTGCTGCACCAGTAGAGCAGGGAGCTTTTGTTGTTGATGTATTCGCCGAGCTTCCAGCAGAATTCGTGGGTCGTGATGTCTTTTATCCCATCAGAATCAATGTTCTTGAGGAACTCTGCCATCTTCTTCTCTATAAGAATTCCGTATGATTCTACAGGCACAAGGACATTGCCCAGCCTGTGTATGTCAAGCCCATGAAGGAACGCGTCGTCCATCTCGAATGCTCCCTGATAGTAATCGCCGAATGACCTTGCAATGTCATGGTCGAGGGTGCCGCAGGTGCTTATCAGCAGGTCGAACCACTTCCTCTTTGCCATTTCCACTATCACGCCGCGCAGGCCTGTTGCCATTATGTCCGCTGGAAATGAGAGTATGTTCGTCGAGCTGCTGTCCTTTATCATGTCCCTGAGTATGCGTGCGCCTTCTGCGACTTTCTTCGCGGAGAAGCCGCCCATGTCCGACATCTTTTCCATGAGCTCCTTTGACGATGTGTCGCTGCCTATGCTGAAATCGATTACTTTTTTGCTGAGAAGATTGCTTCTGGCATCTGATTTATTCATTTAAACACACCTGAAATTGGCTGAAAACATTTATATGTGCGCACGTCAGTAGGCCATTGTGTTTATTGCCTTTCCTGATATCTTCGCGTTGTAGTAAGAGAGATTGCCTGAAACTGTCGAATCTGTAATCATTGTGTTCCCGCCTATCCTCACGCTGTCGAATGCCTCTGACCTTGAAAGTATGGCGTTGCCTTCCACTATCGCAGAGCCGTAGACCCTTGAATGCAGTACGCTCGCATTGCCTTCGACCATGCCCCCTTCTTCAACTGTAGAGGTTCTGTCGACGAATGCGGTCTCTTTTACGAATGCCGTGTCCTCTACGAACCCGCCGGGCTCGCTCATGTACTGGTTCACGTGCCTGGTGAAGTTCCTTATTTTGCCCTGATTGTCCACCACCTGCGCCTCTGATATGTCCACGTCTATGCCTCTTAATTCCAGTACGCTGCCCACCCTCTGAACCGCCTGCTCCCTCCGTCTCGCGATTACGAGATAGACTTTTTTATCTTCCTCTGCATCGCCTTTTACCGTTATGGACCTCATTTGACCATAAATATGGCGCATTTTATGATATAAAAAGCCTGTTTTTCGTGCGTAATCCACCGAAAGTTTTAAATATCTTATTAT
>DAIDAD010000102.1:0-1519 GCA_027310795.1 Candidatus Micrarchaeaceae archaeon
AAATAGAGAAGAAGAGCAGCATCGAGTTCGACAAGGGAATGTTTGCAAAGTTCGCAAAGCATTCAAGCGAGATAGACTTCACAGAGAAGGGCAGCGACAAGGTAGAGGCTGAACTCCTGAAGAAACTCCGCATATCTTCAGATGACTACGATAAAAAGGTGAAGCCGATGCAGGCGCTGTATGCTGTCCTTGACCATTCGAGGACCTTGCTTTTTGCGATTTCCGACGGAGCGCTGCCTTCGAACATCGGCGGAGGCTACAACCTGAGGGTCATACTGCGCAGGGCGCTCAGCTTCATAGACGAATACAGGCTTGGGATAGACATGAGTGAGATTGCAGAGATGCATGCCGAGGAGTTGAAGGGGCTGTACCCTGAACTGAAGGATAATCTTGAACTTTTTTCAAAAGTGATCGGGATAGAGAGGAAGAGGTATGCTAGCACAAGGGAGAACAGCGCAAAGATAATAGAAAGGGTAATAGGAAAGGGCGGCACAGTCGGAGTGAAGGAGCTGCGCATGCTTTATGAGAGCAATGGGATAGCCCCTGAGATGATCTCTGCGGCAGCTGCGAAGAAAGGGATAAGGATAGACGTGCCGAGGGACGCTTATGAGGGCATAATAAAAGGGGATTTCACAAGGGAGAAGGAGAAGAAAGGCATAGAACTTGATCTTTCAGATTTTAAAAAGACCGAGCAGCTTTACTACAAGTTTGCTGAGAAATCAGATTCAAAAGTGCTTTATTCAGGCAAAGGCCACATTGTACTCGACAAAACTCCGTTCTATCCGGAAGGAGGCGGCCAGGAAGCAGACCATGGAACCATCGGCGGGGCAAAAGTTGTCGACGTGCAGAAGTACGGCGATGTCATAGTGCATTTTGTAGATGGGAAAGAGCCGAAAAAAGGCGAGAGCGTGAAATGCGTGGTCGACCATGAGCGCAGGCAGAGGCTCATGGTGCACCATACAGCAACGCACCTGATAAATGCGACTGTGAGGAAGGTCATAGGGAAGCATGCGTGGCAGGAAGGGACAAGGAAGGAAGAGGACAAGGCCCATATAGACATAACGCATTACGACAAGCTTTATGACAAGGACATAGAGAGCATAGAGGATTCGGCGAACGGCTCCCTGCTGAACGGGATAAAGGTGACGATCAGCGACATGGACAGGGGCGACGCAGAGGGCAAGTACGGCTTTTCAATATATCAGGGGCATGGCGTGCCTTCGAAGAGGATGCGCATAGTGGTGATAGAGGACCTTGCTGGAAGTCTCATAGACGCTGAAGCCTGCGGAGGGCTGCACGTCTCTGGAAAGGAATACTCGATAGGCATGGTAAAGATCCTGGGCACTTCAAGGGTGCATGACGGAGTCGACAGGATAGACTTTGTTGCTGGAAAGCCGGCGCTGAAGCATTTCCAGGAGTCATTCAGCCAGCTTAAATCGATATCGCAGTCGCTGAATTCAGAGCTGTATGGCACTAGGGCGAGGGCGGAGCAGCTGCTTGCAGACAAGCTCTCCCTTGA
>DAIDAD010000102.1:1529-1884 GCA_027310795.1 Candidatus Micrarchaeaceae archaeon
ATAGCTGAATCGTGAAGCGTGGCAGGTGCGCTTGATAAAGCGGTTTCCGAGAAAAAGGATTCTGCGGAGGTGAAACTCGACTGCGAGAAGCATACGATGAGAAAAGTGATAGGCATACTCACGGCAAGATTCGACAAGCTGACAATCATAGCCGTCGGCAGAAGCGGAGAGGTTCTTGCTTCAAGAGGGAAGAATTCCAGCGCAGGCGCGATAGACGTCCTCAATAAGAGGTTCGGCAAAAAACTCAAGGGCGGAGGCGGAAGGGACTACGCAGAAGGAAGGATAGAGCAGTGAAGTTATGGACTATTTGTATAGCATAATATTATACCCGATAATATACATATTCCCTGCATAT
>DAIDAD010000103.1 GCA_027310795.1 Candidatus Micrarchaeaceae archaeon
GGCTCGGTGATGTCGGACCTTACGTTAACCCTGCCGCGTATCCTTACGATAGCGACTAGCTTGTTGTCTAGGGATTCCTTCTTCTTCATAAAAAACGAACCTTCTATTTACAATAAGTATTTGCGAAATAGGTATATAATCCTTGCTGTATCCGCTTTCTTTCTATGCCTTTCCGGCAATGCTTATATACGGCGCGCACAAATAGCTACAAGATAAGATGCAGACCGAGCTGAAGAAGGAAGGGCGAGCCCAGCCGCCCAATTATATGTCAATCCTGAGGGGCGGAAAGAGCAGCATGCGCAAGGTAGCCGTGGACTCGTTCTCGACATTGAGCTTCTTCACGCTGGCCGGCATGGCGACAGAGGTATTCATACTGCAGATGAGCATCGAGCAGTCCATAAAGGCCAGGGAGTTTGCCGCAGTTGTGAACATACTAACGGGCAGCCCCTACGGCAGGTTCAGGGATTTAGTGTTCAGGAAGATGAAAACAACGGAGCAGAGCAGCTTTGCCAGGAAGATGCTTTCCGATACTGTTGCATTCATTCCCTTCCAGGGGGCATTGTATGCAGGGATACTGAAATATGCGGGCGCAGACACGAAGCAGATACTGTCGGGAGTCTGCCTTGTTGCGCTGTCCGCAGGATTTGTGGGCAGGCCGCTGGGCCTGTACCAGGACGCCCTAAGGAGGGCGACCGGGCTGAAGCCCGCATATTCCCCAAGCGCGCTAGAGACGGAGCCCGAGTCGTGAGCGTGACATCCTCCCACCCGTAAACGGTGTGGGCTTCCTCTGCGTCATGGATTTCACTCCTTTGACGCAGAGTATGTTTTCAGTTCCTCGATTACTGCCTCCCTTTGATATCTTACAAAATCTCCCCGAACGTGACTTCCCGCAAGTCCTGCGGTAGCTCTTTTGAGTATGTTCATCGATGCGTTGATGTCTCTATCTTCCTGCATTCCGCATCCCTCACAGATGTAGATTCGTTTTGAGAGTGGCATAGTCTGGATATTGCCACAATTACTGCACATCTTTGATGTGTTTCTTGGGTCTACTTCTGTTACTTTCATGCCGGCACTTTCAGCCTTGTATGAAAGTAATTGGAAAAACCTGTTCCATGAAGCGTAATTGATTGATTTTGCGAGTCCGTGCCTCTTCGCCATGTTCTGAATCTGCAACTTTTCGACTGCGAAGGATGTATATCCTGAATTTACCAGTTTATCCGTAATCTTGTGAAGATAGTCGTTTGTCTGGTTATTTGCGACTTCATATTCCCTGTTCATCTTCTCTTTTGCGATTTGTCTTCTCCTTGAACCCTTCTTTCTTCTTGCAACTATCCTCTGCCATTTTGCGATATGTTTTTCTTGGTTCTTCCTGAAGTTCGGTTTGTTTATCTTTGTTCCGTCTGACAGAACTGCGAATGTCTTCAGGCCAACGTCTATTCCGATTGGATTGGCATCTTTTATCTTTTGGGGTTCTATCTCTTTTATCGCAGTAAATATTGCATAATAATTTCCTGCCTCTTTCTTTATCGTAAGGGTTTTTATAGTTCCTTCTACCTGCCTGTGCAGTTCTATCTTCATAGTGCCTATCCTTGAAACTCGCAACCTGCCCTTTTCTATGCTGAATGAGCCATTATCCTGCGGATATGTTATTGACTTGTATCTGTCTCTCGACCTGAATCTTGGGAAGCCTTTCTTCTTGTTTCCTTCCTTGATTCTCCTGAAGAAGTTCTGGTATGCCTTTAGAAGCCTGTATTCAATTTCACATCGTGTCTGAGAATATAATTTCAGGT
>DAIDAD010000104.1 GCA_027310795.1 Candidatus Micrarchaeaceae archaeon
CCATGGCAACATATTTTATAATGTTCTGCAAATATAATTTTGGAGATAATATGGAAGCATATTGTGTTAAGTGCAAGGAGAAGCGCGAAATGAGAGAAGCGAAGGAAGTCACCATGAAGAATGGCAAGAAGGCGATGTCTGGAAGCTGCCCTGTCTGCAGCACAAAGATGTTCAAGATAGGCGGCAGATAAACATTCATGGAATAGCTGGCGCTGCCATTTTCATATTCATAATTAGGGCAGCGTTCCACAGCCTTTTACCGCCCTTGGTGGAAATCCCTTCCTCTTCTTCTGAAATGCCCTCTTCCTGATCCATGTCCATGCTCATCAGAATGGCCATGATGCGGCTCTCTTCCTCTTGAAAAACCATGCCCGCTATTTCTGCCTTCGAAGCGCCTCGGTTCGTTTATCGGAAGGCTCATGTTCCTGTAAGGCTCAAGGTTAAGCTCTATCTTCTTCATGTCTACATTTGCATAGTCCCTTATGTCCTGCAGCTCCTTCTTCTCCAGAGGGTCGGCTATTATCATCGCCCTTCCTTCCTTTCCCATCCGTGCAGACCTGCCCACCCTGTGAACGTATATGTTCGGCTCGTCCGGAACTCCGAAGTTTATTATGTCCGTGATTCCTGCGATGTCAAGGCCTCTTGCCGCGACATTCGTAGCTATCAGGAACTGTGCGCCTTTCCTGAAGCTGCCCAATGACCTTTCCCGCATAGCCTGCGTAAGGCCCCCGTGCATCAATATCGCATTGTAGTTCTGGCTCAGAAGTATCCTATGAATCGCATTCGCCTGGTACTTTGTCCTTGCGAAAATTATCGCCTTTTTCGGTGAATACTCCTTTATGTACGCAAGGAGTGCGGAGAACTTCAGCCTTGGCGGCACAATCGCATACGAGTGCTTTATAGTGCTTACAGTAAGGTCCTCTTCTTCGCCGACGGTTATCCTCATCACTCTGCCAGGCCCTCCAGAATGCCTCTCCGCTATATGGATTATTTCCCTAGGCATCGTCGCAGAGAAGAGCATCAGCTGCTTCTCCCTAGGAGTGTATGACATTATCTCCTCAACGTCTTCTATGAAGCCCATGTCAAGCATGACATCAGCTTCGTCAAGCACGAGGTACTTTATATTTTTCAGATCAAGCGCCCGCTGTTTTATAAGGTCAAGAAGCCTTCCAGGCGTGCCGACAACTACATTCGGCCTTGACCTTAGTGCCTGTATCTGCACGTTTATGGAAGCGCCGCCGTATACCGTAGCGGTGTAGATGCGAAGGCTGCTGCCTACCTTCTGCGAGAACGCAGATACCTGAATCGCAAGCTCCCTCGTCGGCACTATTATGAGCGCATCAATGCTCCTCGAACTGCCCATGGTCTGCATTATCGGTATTATGAAAGCAGCTGTCTTTCCAGTGCCTGTCTTCGCCCTTGCTATCACATTCTTCCCCTGCAGCAGCTCTGGTATAGCAGCCGCCTGCACCTCGGTAGCGGTCACGAAGCCCGATCTCTTCAGCGACTCTATCAGCTCCGGCTTGAGGGGCATATCCTTGAATTCAGTCAATAAAGCACCGCAGGCTAGGAACGCAGAAAGCACTCCAGCGCCCGGTTTCATGAATATCTGCATGCCATATTATATAGAGCTTTCCATCTATGCATCTCACCAGCCCTAATTAGCCTTTTTCCAACAGTCCTCAAGAATTCTTATAGTATCTG
>DAIDAD010000105.1 GCA_027310795.1 Candidatus Micrarchaeaceae archaeon
TCCGGTATCGCGCCAGAAGAAATGGCGAAACTCGAGATCTGGTGGCCTTCGGGCCTTTTGGGTTCAAATGATAGTTCTGAAAATCCCAATCCCGGCGCTCATCTATAGAAGAGGGAGCTGATGAGAAACGGAGAGAGCGGCAGGTTCACCAGGAAGAGGGAGAACTTTGAATGCAACCAGTGCGGCCTCTTTGTCATCGGGAATGGGTATACGAACCACTGCCCGAGATGCCTCTGGTCGATGCATGTCGACGTCAATCCGGGAGACCGCGCCAGCGCGTGCCGCGGGCCCATGGAGCCTGTCGAGGCAGTATATGAGATTGCTGGTTTTGTGATAAAGCACAGGTGCACAGAGTGCGGTGCGGAAAAAAAGATCAGCAGCTCTGAAAACGACAACGCAGACCTGCTTCTTGAGATCACAGGTGCGGGGGCCCTGCTCTCGTAAGATGCCTGCCCGCTTATCTCGTCCTTATGTCCTTCATCTCCACAGAGCCATTCTTCATTATCTCGTTCATGAGTATTGTTGCGTATGAACCTGCAGGGAGCTGGAAGCCTGCGGTTATCGCATCGCCTTCTTCTGTTGCAGAGAAGCCCTTGAAAGGCGCAAGCAGCGGCCTTACATCGCCTTTCATCGAGAGCTCAGGCATCGACTTTATCAGGAAATCCCCCTTTTCTATGCCGAGCTTTTCCATCATGTCGTTTGAATATGTGCTTATGGCATTGTCTTCCGTCTTGTATCCTATCAGCGGGGCTGCTGGAAAGCCTGCGCTTTCCATTCTTCCTGAATCCGGGAAGCCGTAGAAGTTGCTGCCTATGCAGATGCTGCTGGAAAAGTCCTGCTCTTTTATCCTCTGCTCCAGCTCCCCGTTGAATATGTACGATTCTACAGCATGTATGAAGAGCAGGCTTATGCCCCTCGGTATCGACCTTATCGCGTTTGCAGGATTATTGTACTTCGCCATGCTCGCTATCACCGTCCTTTCCGCCTTCAGATACCTTGGGAAGTATTCCAGTGCCTTTTTGTATTCGTGCTCCTCTTTCAATTTGTTCCTCGCTTCCGCCGCATCTGCGCTCTTTTCATTGCCAGTGTATGTGAGGAACTCTTCCACTGCGTCGTCGAACCTCGATTCGATTATGCAGATGCCGACGGCGGCGTTGTTCAGCCTTGAGCCGAACCTCTGCGCGTCGAAGTAATTCGGCATTTTTCCATCCAGTTCCTCTTGCAGCTCCTTCTGCGGGGCGCGCTGCGCGCCCCTGATTCTTATCCTGAATGAGTTGCCGATGTTCGTCCCCATCTCTATCCCGTTGCTCTTCCACGCGCCGTTTATCTCTATGTCCTTTATCCTGACCGATGCTACTGCAGCGGGCTCTGCGCCGAATATGCTTGCAAGCTGCACCGTATGCGCGTTCCTGTCCTTGATTCCCGAATATCCTACCGACTTCCTCCCATGGCCTAGGCGCTTTGCCACCGTCATCAGCGCGTTTATCGTGTTCCAATTCTTCTTTTCGAGGACAAACGTGGTGAAACTGCCCTTTTCCTCTTCTTGCTCGCCTATGTCCGCAGCGTCGTATTTCTTCCCTGTCTCAAGCACCCTGCCCTTGCCGGTTATTTCCATGACAATGAAGTCTTCAGGAACGGCCTTCACAGTCCCTCCAGTGCCCTTTGCCTTCGATAAAGTGAGCATTTATTTACCAT
>DAIDAD010000106.1 GCA_027310795.1 Candidatus Micrarchaeaceae archaeon
CGCAAATATAAGCATAGTGGCGGCAAAAGAAATGACAAATTTCTATATAGAGACTGCAGGATATCTGTATACGTCTGCGTTGAATGATTGCGCGCATGCATTCGTGAACGCGCGCGCCGCCGGAAAAGAAAAGACTGCGGCCATTATGGGCAGGAGAGTATTGATGATCAAGAAACTGATGGATTCGCTGCTGGTCAATAGCCTGGATATGAAGACGTCGCTGGATACGGATATCATAAGGAAGACGTTCTCAACGGTTCTCAGAAACACGAGGAGAAGCATGAGGGAACCTGCGCAACAGTGACTGCCAATCGGGGCAGGTCATTGCCGCAATGCATCTGCCGCAGCTGAGGCCTTCGTCGGCCGCATTCCCTTTTTCATCTCGTACATCTGCCTGTCGGCGAATTCTGTAAGCGTAGAGGCTATGTACCTTGCAGTCCTCTCAATCTCTTCGGCAATCCTCTGCCCGTCTTTCCTATCAGCTGCAACGGGCTGGCTTCCCCTCCTTCTGTTTTCATTCAGGAAAAACTCCCTGCTCCTTGTCGAAGCGTCTATTATGTGCCTTCCCTTTTCGTCGGTCATAAGTACAGAGGCGATTCCAAATGCAACAGAGATGCCGTCGATTGTAACCGAGCCGCCGGTGGTGCTGGCCGTTACCTCGACGTTTTTGAAGTTTTGTAAATGCTTTACCATAGCCTGCTTTGCGCCGTCAAGGTCGGTTTTCGGAAGTATGATGACGAACTCATCCCCCCCAAACCTGCATATTATATCGTCCTCCCTCTTCCCGTCTTTAAGGGTATCGGCAAAGGCCTTTATGAGTGCATTTCCTACAGAGTGGCCGAGTGCTGGATCGTCGTTAACAGCCTTCAGGCCGTTCAGATCCATGAATACCAGGGCGAAGTCTGTTCCGTCAGTTATAAACTGCTTGGCCGCCTTGCGTATGGACTCGTCGAACATGAGCCAGTTGCCTATTCCCGTGAGCTTGTCCCTTACATTCTCTTCCTTAAGCTCATCATTTTCCTTGGTAAGCAGGGCATTGTCCTCCCTGAGCCTCGCATTCTCTGCCCTCAGCGTGTCAAGCTCCTTGCGTTTTCTCGTCTTTAAAAACATGTCTTCCCCGCAGGTTTTTAACCCGGAGCCTCCGGGTAATTGGAATTCGGTCTTGAGAATCGTCCTTAGCCGTTTAAATCGCTAGATTTATGTGCGAATGTCGATCTCAAGACAATAATATATGACACCCCTCCTATTTAAGGTTTGCTATTTGCGATCCGTCTGCATTAAAAACGCCCTAGCTCCTATAAGGCTCCCTGCCTGCATAATTCTTAGTTCTGCTACTTTCTTCTAAACGCTTCTTTAGTTGCTCAATACTGACTTTGTTGTTCCTTATGTCCTTGGACAGCTTAGCTGCTTCCCCATCCGTGAAACCAAGCCTTATTCCATTCTTGCCAAGCAGAAGCTCTCCAGCTAGGAATGAAGTCCTCTTGTTTGCGCTTTTGAATACATGAGTCATATTTAGATTGTGCATAAGCACCGCAGCAGCATCGATTGGAGTGCCTTGCTGCTTTGATTGATTTACTATGTCTTCAAGTATCTCCTTCCCATTCGGTTCTGCAAATTTGGTAGGGTAGTTTTCTACCTTGCTTAAAATCTTCTGGTTCAATTTGATTATGAC
>DAIDAD010000107.1 GCA_027310795.1 Candidatus Micrarchaeaceae archaeon
CTTCATACGTTTAGATAATTATATAAAGATAAAAGAAGGAAAAGGATTAGGTGCTTTAGTGCTAGTGGGAATCAAGAGGATATATGAGAAGGCGAGCATCACCGACGGCAAAAGGGTCTTCGTCGACAGGTTATGGCCCAGGGGCGTCAAGAAGAGCACCGCGAACATAGACATGTGGCTCAAGGAGATTGCGCCGAGCAATGAATTGAGGCTGTGGTTCAGCCATGATCCGAAGAAATGGCCCGAATTCAGGAAGAGGTACTTCAAGGAACTGGACAGGAACAAGGCAGCTTCAGATTTGGTAAAATTGATCGAGAGCAATGACGTGACCATTCTTTATGCTGCAAAGGACACCGAGCACAACAACGCTGTCGCGCTTGTAGACTTCATAAAGGAGAATGCAAAACCGGAATAGACAGAATCTTAGCTGATGCTGTAAGCTGCACGGAAAAGAATCAGAACTCGAGCTTCCTCACTTCCAGCTTTGAGATGCCTGCGATGTTCTTCACAGCGTTGAGCGCGCCGTTCTGCAGAGAGTCGTCGAGCACGCCCTTTATTATCTCGTCCTTCGATTTTGCCGATACATAGACCATGCAGAACTCCTTCAGCTTCCTCCTTATGTCGCTCTTCTTAGGAGTGGTTATCTTGCCGAAAGGCACGATCACCAGTTTTACGACGACCTGCTTTCCGTCCTTCGCAGCGAACCTGTCCATCGTGTATATTACGCTGGAATGCCTCCTGACAAGGGAGTGCGTATAGCTGAACATCTGCTCCATGTATTCCAATTCCGTATGCGCGGCGTTGTTCTTCGCCTCAGTAATCCTTAAACCAACGGAAAGGAACGAGTGCTCCGGCCTGTGCGTCACCCATGACATATTGACCTGTATTATCCTTCCTATCGCCTTCTCTTCTTCATCTGCAGGTATCTCCCCTATCGACGCTTCGCCGAAGACCTTCGGTGAGTAAACTTCAATCCACTTCTTGAGCTTCCATTTCTCCGCGGTTTTCTGCGCCATAATCAGCTACCCTTGACTATCAATGCCGCCTTTTCAGGATCGTACTTCCAGTCGACAGGAAGAGCGCCAGTCCTTTTGTAGTACTTTGTCATGCGCCATATCTTCGATTCTATGCGGTTTAAACTTGTCCTGTTGTGCTTGTCATTCTTGTTCTTAGCGAGATGCCTGCGCAGCTTCACCGCGCTCTTGAGCAGGTCGAGGAAATCCTGCGGCAGGTCGCCCTGTACGCTGTTCTCTTCAAGGACTTCGTACAGCCTCTTTCCGAAATACTGCTTTACATAGGGTATGTTGTGCTCGTCGCGCAGCTTCTGCCCTATCGCAGCATGGTGCATGCCCTGCTTCGCATATCCGACGATCAGTTTCACCGCCTCTTCCTTTGAAGGCGCATTCTCCTGAATCACAGCATTTTCAATAGCAGGCTTCCTTGACTTCGACTTTCCATGCTTTCCCGTATGCATTCTTGCCATTATACCCTCTTGTAAGCGTTAAAATAATGGAATATTATTAATAAGGAAT
>DAIDAD010000108.1 GCA_027310795.1 Candidatus Micrarchaeaceae archaeon
AGACAAGGAGGCCAAGCTGGTGGAGGCCAAGATACGCGAGATGCTCAAGAAGCTAAAGGAGCACCAGGACCAGCTCGGACCCGCAGCCCAGCCGCCTCCCCCAACTGATCAATCGATGTATGCATGAGCCAAACACAAAGGCCCGCATGCTGCATCACTAATAAATACCTCAGCTGCGCCTAACTATGCTGCATGCAGGGGTGGCAGAGCCTGGTTTGGCATCTTGTGCCACAGAAAAACGCGCAGGACTTAAGATCCTGTGGCCTAGCGCCTTCGTGAGTTCAAATCTCACCCCCTGCATCTTCAAATCACGACGTCAAAGCGGGGTTCGGAAATCCGAAACGGAAATCAAGGAAGGAAGATTTCAATAAGTTTTCCGAATCCCTCAAGCAGGTGTCCATGAACATTTCATGGCACCAGTTGCAGCAGCTACAGTCTGTGCTGCATAAGACGCAAACCAAGCGGTTTGCCGGAAAGAGGAAGACGCCGAAATATGGCTCGCGCTCGAAGGCGTTTTCCGACATCCAACTTCAAAGGTTCCTCCACGTAATAGACTCTGACAGGTTCCGCCTCCTATTCAGGTATCAAGCGCAGCTTGGGCTTAGAATAGGCGAGGCGGTCAGAGTGAACATAAACTCGATAGACCTAGAAACGAGGGAACTTACCTTGAAGACCGAAAAGGCCCAGATAATGGACTCGTTATTGATTCCAATGCCATTGTTCAAGGATACTATAGCCTTCATCTCGAAGCACAAACCCGAGATTGAGACGGCGCAGGGCTATCTGTTCTACGCTGATAAGCTGAGAACCAAGCGTCCTGAACCGTTCTTGGAGCATGACTATGTCCGCAACAGGTTTAGGCACTACGTACGACTGGCAGGATTGGATGAGGTATATGATACCTCAGATGAGACAAACCCGACAAGGAGCGTAAGACATCTCCACAGGCTGACTACCCACAGCCTCAGGCATTATGCAATAACCAGCTTTGCCAAGCAGACTAACGG
>DAIDAD010000109.1 GCA_027310795.1 Candidatus Micrarchaeaceae archaeon
GTCTAACAGCGTGAGGCTGGTCGCGAAGGAGCCGCAGTACTTTGCCATCTGGCTGGTGCTCATAACAATAATACTCTCGGTGATCTCCGTGCTCTTTATCGGAATTGCTGGGACTTTCTGGTCAAGGTACATGATACTGATTGTGGACTCGCTCCTTGTACTGCCATACTTCGTAATCTTCCAGGCAGAGGCATACATGAAGAGATTCCCTATACTTAGGCATTGAGCGGGCGGAAGAAGATTGTTGGAATGATAGCATGGGCAATGGTAGAACAGTCGAATTGCTTACTAAGCGCACTACCGTAGTCTGCGAGCTTGAGGCCCTAGGAAATATGGGCAGAGAAGCCACGGCGCAGCAGCTTGCACGCCTGGTCTTTCTTGCAAGAAGGCGCGGGATCGGCGACGAGGAGATAGGCATTGCTATAACAAGAGGATGCATAAGGCGCTGCATGAATGGCGGGGGCGGTGAGGAGGTCGCGCCAACACTTAAATTCCTTGGGATCAAGCCGGAGCTTGTTCTTAGAGCCGCGGCCACCATACTGAGGGATTATGATGGCGGATGCCGAAAATAACATCCAGATGTTGCAAGGCTGCGTATGCTATAATAAGCTTTTGAGAGGATATATTGTACAGAGGCGGAGTAGCTCAGCCTGGTTAGAGCGCTAGACTCATATGCCAAGCTTTATGAGTGAGGAGCATTTTGCGATGACTGCTAAGAAATCTAGAGATCGCGAGTTCAAATCTCGCCTCCGCCAGAACCGTCCTGCCTTGTAAAACGCCAGCTTATTATTGGAGATATGCCTTTTTCACCGCGGGGCGTGATGCTATCGCCTTTAACCAGCGCGCAATATTTGGAAAGCTTCCAAGATCCTGGCCGTATGATGCTATCCACGGGTAACAGGCCATATCTGCTATCGAGTATTCATCGGCAATAAACTTCCTGCCTTCAAGGCGCTTCTCGAGCACGCCGTAGAGTCTTAGCAC
>DAIDAD010000010.1 GCA_027310795.1 Candidatus Micrarchaeaceae archaeon
GTTTAAAAAAGACTTTAAACTAAGTGCATGCTTTAAATAGCTTGTGAGTTAATTACTCAGTAATAATACTTAAGGCGTATGTGAATGAGCGAAAACACGAATAAATCTGTGATGGAGACAGTAGACCAGAATCTTGTTATAAACATAAACAATAAGAGGCCTGAAGCAAAGGTTTCTGAGGCTGAAGGGCTGCTGAACCCTGTGCTTGCCCCTTACCACAGGAGCGTTGAAGAGATAGAGCGTATGCCTGTGCTTGAGCGCACGAAGACCGTCTGCCCTGAGTGCAAGCTGATAATAGACGGAATAATATACAGGGACGGAGATAATGTAATGATAAGGAAGACCTGCGAAGACCATGGCATGACCATAGAGAAGTATTGGGAAGATTATGACATGTACATGCGCATGCGCGATTACAATTACTACGGAAGAGGATTTGACAACCCGAACTACATAAACAAAGGTGAGAACTGCCCATTCGACTGCGGAATATGCGAGAGGCACAAGTCCCACACAGGTTTGGCAAATGTTGTCATAACGAACAGGTGCCACCTCAGCTGCTGGTACTGCTTCTTCTATGCAAAGGAAGGCGAAGCGATCTACGAGCCTACAAGGGACGAGCTCGGCCATATATTCCATGTCCTAAGGACGCAGAAGCCGATTCCTGCGAACGCGCTGCAGATAACAGGCGGAGAGCCGCTGATGCGCTCCGATATAATAGAGATAATAAAGATGGCGAAGACCGCGGGCTTCGACCAGATACAGCTGAACACTACAGGGATAATCCTTGGTGAAAACCCTGATCTTGCCGTGAAGCTGAAGCATGCCGGAGTCAGCTGCCTTTACATGAGCTTCGACGGCGTTTCAAAGAGGGCGAACCCGAAGAACCACTGGGAGGTGCCGAAGACGATAGAGGCATGCAGGAAGGCAGGTCTCGGAGTAGTCCTTGTCCCTACGGTGATAAGGAGCGTGAACGAGCACGAGATGGGCAAGATGATAAACTTCGCGCTTAACAACACTGACGTAGTCAAGGCAGTGAACTTCCAGCCTGTCTCGCTGGTGGGAAGGATGCCTTCAAGGCTTCGTGAGAAGCAGCGTATTTCGATCCCCGGCGCCATAAAGCTGATAGAGGAGCAGACCGATGGAGTCATAATGAAGGAGGACTGGTTCTCAGTGCCATATGTAGGGGGAATAAACAGGTTCATAGAGGCATTGTCTGGAGAATACAAGTACGACCTCTCGATACATTTCGCATGCGGCGCAGGATCATACATATTCCAGGATCCCGATGGAAAGATTGTGCCTATAACGAGGTTCGTCGATGTTGAAGGGTTGTTCGAGCACCTGCAGAATTCGATAAACATGATGGAAGGCAAGTCAAAGCTAGAGAGAAGGATAATAGCGATGAGGGCCCTGCTGCAGCTCAGGAAGTTTGTGGACGAGAAGAAGCAGCCGAAATCGGTGAACTTCACAAAGATGCTCGCGTCGCTTCTTATGAAAAGGGACTTCGCGACCATGGGCAGGTTCCAGCTCAAGAGCCTGTTCCTGGGCATGATGCACTTCCAGGACGAATACACTTATGACATTAAGAGGGTGGAGAAATGCGACATACACTACTCGATGCCTGATGGAAGAGTGCTTCCGTTCTGCACGTTCAACGTCTTCCCTGAGATATACAGGGACAAACTGCAGAGGCAGTACGCGATACCGTCAAAGCAGTGGCAGGAGATGCACAAGGACTGGACGTACAATTCGGACAAGTACAAGCGTGATGTCAAGGGATTGGAAGCTTCTGAAGCATACAAAAAGATGTATGAAGGAGGCACAGACTACTTCGCTTTGCCTGTCAACAGGGCGCAGGCCGCGGCAAACAGGGCAGTGGAAAGGTACCATGCGCCTGAGAAGTATCTCTCAGCTCCGATAACGCAAACGCAGATGGCTGAAGCGAAGGAGCATGCAGGGCATGAACATGCGCATGCTGAGGCTGAGGCGCACGAAGAAGCAGAATCATGCGCATGCGGCGGAAACTGCGGATGCGGCGGGGGAAGCTGCTGAAGCTTTATGATTAAGCCAAACGGCTGTGCAACAGGTAGTTGATCTTGGACCATAGAAACGTGCAGCAGGAGAGCGGGTTCAACAAGGACCTCAAGAACACAGGTAGCGACGGCTACATAGACTACACGCTGAAAGAGAGCGACAAGTCGTACAGGATACCTTACAAGATGGTGAGGGAGATAGTCATAACAGGGCTTGACAAAGCAGAGCTCAAGGACATTCCGCATTCTGCAAGGCTGCAGTACAGGCTGCTTCTCCTCGATTCAGTGCTGAAGGCGAAAATCGAGTTCATAAGAGGGAAGGCGACGATAACATACAACCCTGAAGGAGAAGCCAATGAAAAGGAGAAGATAAGCAAGCAGGGGCTCTTCGACTTCCTCAAGAACGAAGGCATCAATGTAGACCCGAAGAACGTCACTGAAAGAGACGTGGACTACATAAGCGAGATATACAAGTACCAGTTCGACCCTGCGCAGATAAGGGAGCACGCCCCTTACGGCTATTCACGTGAAGAGTGGAAGAAGATGAAGCCGCATTACCTGAAGAAGCTGGAAGAAGGGGAGAAACTGAAGCAGGAGAAGTTCCATAAATGGCAGGATGATTACATAAAGAGGTTCCCTGAGATAGCGGATGAATACGGGATAAAGGCAGAGCCTGAAGTTAAGAAGGGCCTTCTCGGAAGGATAACAGGCTCAAAGAACAAGAAGGAGAAGGGCTTCTGGTTCCACGGAGTCTGAGTTTCCCGCAGCTATTGCTTGGCGCTGTTTTGCGCAATCTCTTTTTTCAGTTCATTCACAAGCGCAGGTATGACTTCGGTCTTTGCTTCGCTGTAAACGACCCTTACGCTTGATGCCATTTCATGGCCGCCGTAAGAGTCTACAAGGCCCTGTTTTGCTTCTGCGACGTGCGCAATGGCCTCTTTTATATCGACGATTGACTGGCTTACCCCGGACCTTATCGATATGTACCTGCCAGCATGCACTATCACTATTGAGCCGTTGGGTTCGCTGACCTCGGTCTGCTCAAGGAACTTCGATGCGAACCTGCCTGGAAGCGGATATCTTGACTCGGGTTTCACCTTCTCGAAGTCGAGCACGTATATCGCAATTCCATTTGATGCCTCATATCTCTTCGACGCCTTTGCAGAGTTGTCAAGCACTTCGTTCAGCGCAACTTTTGCGAAGTTCAGCAGCTCCTGCCTCCTCTCTCCGGAAAGCGCCTTGAACAGCTCCTTCGGCGATATCCTGTCCGAGGAGCCTATTATGCCGGGATCGCTGGTGATCATGTCCAATATCGTCGATGTTGCTGCGGCGTCATCGTATGCTATCCTGTAGTCGCTGTAATCGCCTATCAATGACGAGTATATGAATTCCTTCACGTCCTCTTTGGAGAATGTCATTGTGAATACAGATGCGAGCGCGCCTGCGGTGTAATTGGAATCCGAGGAGAACTGCCATGGGTTTACGTAATACTTCAGTTTCTGGCACTCTGCGTTTTCCTGCAGCGGGTGGTGATCCAGCCATATTATGTCTGCAGAGCTTCCAATTGGCTTTATGCCTGCATTGCTCTCTTCGGAAGTGCCGAAGTCAAGCATGATTATTAGCGGTTTTTCATAAGACGAAAACGCATTCAGCGCGAGAATGTCCGACTCCGCATCCTCGCCCCTGTATGATATCCCTTTGTGCATTATCCAGATTATTTCGCTGCGGGAGTCCAGTTTCTGCAGAGTGGCGCCAAGGGCCTTGTACAGCGCGCATGCGCCGCTTGAGCCGTCCGAATCGTTGTGGAACCTTATTATCACAGGCGCAGACATCATCAGCTTTTTAAGCAGAACCTTTGAGCAT
Organism: Candidatus Micrarchaeaceae archaeon; assembly: GCA_027310795.1. Taxonomy (GTDB): domain Archaea; phylum Micrarchaeota; class Micrarchaeia; order Micrarchaeales; family CABMGC01; genus JAKAUU01. Next base: position 3,900 of record DAIDAD010000010.1, read on the forward strand.
GCGGACAGCTTCGGCCACATCCTTTCCGTAGCCTCGTCGATCCCCCTTATGCCTATCGAGTAAGGTTCTTCAGATACCGTTTCGTCTGCCACTTTATCTACTGCATCAGACAACCCCTGCATTATCCTGGCTGACGCCTCAGGGATTGTTTTTACTATGTCCGAGCCGCTGACTTCCACGGCTTCGCCTGCATGGAAGACCAACTGGGTTTCAGAGGTAAATGTAATAGGTCTGCCTTCCTTTACAGCCGCAAGAACGTATCCGGTGTTTTTCCCGTCGTTATTCGAACATGTTATCAGTGCTTCCATAGGCTGCTCCACTCCTATGTGCTTGCGTTTTTGTTATATAAAACACTTTCTACGCACGCGCCGTTTAATGTGGCATTGTGTATGTACTGGCAGTATGAGGAATTGGAATAGTATGATGCGAACTCGGAATAGCATATAGCGCTTGAAGTAGAGTTGAATGTGCTGCATTTTGTTGCGTTCTTCAGGTATACTGCGTTTATGATTGCGGTGTACGAGCATGTGGAAGAGCCTGTGCTTGAATTCGGGCATAGTCTTGAAAGGTTCCTGTAATATGCGGCTATCGAGGCGTTTGATTCCGGTTTTGAATATGATGATTTGCACAGGCCTGCAAGAGTGGGATTGCTTATTGAAGGGCAGTATGCGGAATCGCTGCCGTAGTATGCAAGCGAATAATAGCAGAGGTCCCTCGGGGTTATCGTTATGTTCAGGTCTGATGAATAGTAATCAGTTATTATCGCCAGGTTGCCTGCAGAGCTGTTTGTAATCGAGTATTGCTGCGCGTTCAGCAGCGCGATTGCCTGGGCAGTGGTGCCATTGCCTATGCTTCTGCAGTATGAAGCATTCCTGTAAGTTACAGCGTTGTCGTAATCTATTGAATAGGAGCATGTGTTGCTAAGGCTCTGGTTTTTTATCGAACTGCAGGCAGGAGGGATGAGATGGCTTGTTCCGACTGCATAAAAGCACATGTCTGAATAAGGCTCGGAGAGCTGCGAGCATGAAGAGTATGTGACTGTGGCATTCGCTATCTGGGTCACGCATGCGTACCTTGAAGAATAATTTGATACGCTGCTGCATATTGATTGATTCTTTGTCCTTGCCGCTATCTGCGAATAGCAGCTGTCCCTTCCTGTTCCCGAGAAGGCTGCACACGCGGTGCTGTTGTTCGAACTTATCGCCAGCGACTCAAAGCATGCATTTCTCTGCTGCTGGCTGAATTCAGAGCTGCAGAAGTTAGAGGATTTGTTCATCGGGAGCAGGAGCGAGAGCGCGGCGGCAACGAGTATGACGAGCGCTATTGCTGCGAGCAGGAGCACCTTTTCCCTCTCTGACCGGCCTGCGTCCTTTGTTGCAACTTTGTTTTTGTTGTCCGCACCAACACCGCTATTTTGTATCAGGCTGGTCTATGGTCGTGGAGAAGACCTTTACACCTGAAGATGTGATGTCGTACGGGGCGGTGTAGAAACTGTGCTTTGTGCCGCGCATTTTTATTACCTCAAGGCCGAACATCCTGCGCAGCTCGTTCTCCATCTGGTACATCATTATTATGCCGTCGAAAAGGAAGTACTCTGGCCTGAATTCCAGTTTGCTGCGCTCTGGATTGTATGTTTCAGACACAAGTATCGATGTGACGCCGAGGCGCCTGAAGTTGCTCGACAGCGACAGCATCATCCGCCTGTACGCCAGCGGAGTCTGCACAAGAAGGTCGAGCACTGATGAAGAATCTATGACTATCAGATTTGCGCCTTCTGCAAGTATCACAGATTCCATGTCTGAAATTATCTTGCCGAACTCGTACTCCGATTCTGCAGATTTGTCCGAAAGCTCGCTGTCCGGAGACCTGCCGTCTATTATTATCATGCGTTTTTCTATAAGGTCGTTTATGTCCTGGAACTGCGAGAACGTCGCCTTTATGTTAGACATGAGCTTGTCGCCGTCCTCTTCGAGCGCAAAGAGTATGCCTTTGTTGCCCAGCTTTGCGTTCCTGTAAAGGAATTCGAAGCTAAGCAGCGTCTTTCCAGCGCCCGGTCCTCCTGCAAGTATGACCTGGCTCGCATGGGGTATGCCGCCGCTCAGCATGTCGTCAAGGCCGGTTATCCCGGTCTTCACCCTTTTCGACTGCACGTCCATGCTACCATTTATTCCTTTGTATGTTAAGTTTTTAATATTAGAGTGGAGCTTTCTATGGGTGCTTTGGAATGAACAGGAGGTTGTTCGGGCTTGGATTGCTTTTATTCATATTCGGAGTTGTGCTTGCATACATCTCTGCGCAGAGTGTATTCTCGAGCATACCTGGTTATATATCGGCTTCGCAGAGCATAGCAGTGCAGCCGAATGCTGCATTCGTAATACCCATATCGATAAACAACTTCTCGATACTGCAGGCAGCATACAACTCATCTCTGCCTGTTGACTTTTACCTGATGAACAGCACAGCATATTCAGCGCTCATGCCTACGGCAGGGAATACGCTCATAAGGAACGCAAAGGATTTCGACGGCAGGGGCGTGCTCTTCGTGATAAACGACAGCAACCGCGGGACATTCCCGTATGTTGCAAACCTGACGCTGTCGCAGAAACCGTTTTACTGGAACAACCAGACCATTCTGGGCAATGGCACCTACTACGTCGTATTCCAGAATTACAACAACAAGACCAACATGGTCTTTTATACGATACTGAACAGGAGCATATCCTCGATCTCTGAATCGGAGAGGAACCTTTCATACGGCAACATACTCTCAAACATCTTCGGAACATTATTCTTCATAATAGGGATAATACTGATGTTCTACGGCTTCTTCATGAAAGGCAGGAAGGAAGAAGCAGCGCAGGAAGAGGAAGCAAAGAAGATTTACGGAGAGGCTGATTCTGGCAGAGAGAGGCACAGCAGGCCTATAAAGAGGCTCAAGCGCAGAAGCAGAAGGACCGTATACATGAAGGGCAGGAAGAAGAGATAACTTTTGCACATGCAAGCAATTCGTGAAATGCCAGTGTTGGATACGACGATTGGCTTATTAAAGCTTGACCTGCATGTTTTATTGATGGGATGGACACAATAAAGGAGAGGATTGCAGGGGAGATAGCGCTGTCGGAAAGCCCGGGAAGCAACATGAAGAAATGGCGCGAATTGTTCGGGATATCGCAGACCGAGCTTGCGAAGAGCCTCAAGATTTCCACTTCAACAATAAGCGATTATGAAGGCAACAGGAGGGCGAGCCCAGGCGTAGGAATAATAAAGCGATTTGTTGAAACGCTGTTCGCGATGGATGCGGAGAGGGGCGGGCTCGTTGTCAGGAACCTCGAGAAATATAACGTGCCGCACGACGATACTCCTTTCTATACGATACATGACTTCTCTTCGCCGATAAATGGCAATGATTTTGTAAGGATAATAGAGGCGAAGGTGGTCTCAAACCCCGCGGCGCTCGACGGCATAAAGCTCTTCGGGTATACGCTTCTTGACAGCCTGAGGGTTATACTGGAGATATCGCCTAGCGATTATCCGAGGCTCTTCGGGACTACGAATGAAAGAGCCTTCATATTCGACCAGGTATCGACAGGCAGGTCTCCGATGGTAGTCATAAGGGTCGCGCCGATAAAGCCGAGGATCGTCGTCATACAGAACATCGACAATGTGGACAAGCTGGCGATAAAGATTTCCCAGATAGAGCGCATTCCGCTGCTGACGACGAAATTAGGGATAGACGAGATAAAGGAAAGGCTCGGCAACATATGAATGATAATTGATGAGCCAGAAATAGATTACTTCAGCCTCAGCTTCCTGTGCTTCCAGTCCCTTGCAAACTTGTTCGACTGCAGCTTCCTGTGAGTCTTAAGTATCGCTACCAGCGGCAGCCTTCGGTTCTGCTTCAGCTTCTTTGCAAGCCTTGTCTTCTTGCTCTCGGTTTTCTTTCCCATGTCCAATCACATTGAATTATTTTCTCTTGTACTCTATCTTCGTCTCAGGCTGGTACGTCAGCCTTTCAAGTATGCCCACAAGCTGCTTCTCGGTTATCCTGTCTGGGAACTTGTTCGACTGCACCGCCGATATTATCATCTCGATTATCTGGTTGTAGAGCTGGTAGTTCGAAACCCTTACATTCATCAGCCTTTCATAGGCGCCGTCCGTCATATACCTTTTTGCAAGCATCCTTTTCTGCTGCTCGAGCTGCATCGCCTTGAGCCTTTTTGTGAGCTCCCTCCTGGTCTTGTCCTCTTCATTGTCAGGCACGTCAAGCACCTTTGATTATTTCGTTTGCTATTTTGTCCATGAAGGATGTGCCCTTCGGCGTTATTATACGCCCCTGCTTCGATTTCTTAAGGTAGCCGGACTTTTCCAATTCGTCGAAAGCGTCCTTTATTATGCTGCCCCCGCCCCTGTAGTGGTGGTGCCTGTGCACAACATGCCCCTTCCTGTTCCCGTATCTTGACCTGAGCCTTGAGACGCCGACCGGCCCGTTCAGGTATACCTGGCGCAGCACAGACGCGCACCTTATGTACCAGAAATTCTCATCGCTCGGCGGCCGCTCCTTGCCAGCTCCGCTCTTGACATAATCGACGTATTCCGGCTTCTTTATGCCGCTTTCTTTCAGCTTTGACGCAGCCTTCGCTATAAGGTCTGCAGTGTCTACTTCCAATATCCCTGCCATTAGATTACCTGATTCCTTGAGAATATCCCTGCTGTTGCAGTGGATAAATAAAAGGACAGTGTACTTATATAAAGCGTTAGTTATTTATTAATTATTGGTCAGTGTTTATGGTGCCTGTAGCAGGGATTTCTGCAAACGGCCTTATAATGCTTTGCCGGTGAAATGATTTTATGAAGCTTAATATAGTGCAGGACGAGCAGAAGGAGCTTATAGTAGAGTTCGACAGCAGCGTGGACAGGGGCATACCAGAGCTGATAAAGAGCAAGCTTCTCAACGACAAGAGCGTCACTTTCGCAGGCGTAGTGAAGGAACATCCGGAAAGAGGCAGCACGAAGCTGATAGTCAAGTCTACGAAGAACGCTAAGCCGCTCATAGTCAAGGCTGTCGAGGAGCTTGAGGAGGAGTTCAAGGAGATGTCCTCAGGAATAAGATGAATAATAGAGGGATAAAGGCAGGGGCAAGGATACTTGCCATAGACGATTCCTATTTCTCAGGCAGGAAGGGATACTGCCTTGCGGTCGGCATAATAGGCAGGTCGAGCACTGTGGAAGGCGTGCTTTCATTCAAGGTGGCCATAGATGGGGATGACGCTACAAAGGCGATAATGAAAGCGGTGAAAAAATCGCGGTTCAGGGATCAGGTAAAGATCATTGTGATAAATGGGATTGTCCTTGCGGGCCTGAATATCGTGGATGCGTATGCACTGTACAAAAAGCTGGGCATGCCTGTGGTTGCGATAACAAGGAAGAAGCCGCACCCTGAAAGGCTTGCGGCTGTGATAAGGAGGTGCAGGGGCGGCGAGAAAAAACTGCACGTTTTGGAAAGCTCCACAAGCCACATGCTCACAGCAAGGCAGGATGGCTACTACCTGCAGCTCATAGGAATCGGCAAAAAGGGGGTTTCTCCAAGGTTCGGCGAGATGCTTGGCCTACTCAGGCTTGCAAGGATCATAGGCAGCGGCCTTTCCAGAGGGGAGAGTAGGGGAAGGATGTGAAGCGGTTAACTTTTAAATTATGCAGTGCAATTATAATCTGATGTAATGTCAACGTTATCAACCCCGCAGCAGCAGGCAGGGATCCTCAGCTTTTATGATGCGCCTGAGCATGGCCCGTCGATGAATGCAAAAGCGGTAATCATAGCAGTTATAATCTTCGCAATAGTGATACTGGTCTTTGACCATTTTGCAGCAGTTGCATAGTGATTCAGGCAAGTGCAAAGATGTCCTTCCTTTTTTCAGTTATGTCGCCATTCTCAGCGAGCAGGTAGAGGATTGCGCGCGTGCCTTCGCTGTCCATCCCTGCCTTCTTCGCTATGTCGTCTGTCTTCGCAGCGCCGTTCTTGAGGATTTTTATTATTTCAGGAGTATACCTGTTCAGGTAGTCCCTGAGCGCTATGTAGAACTTCTTGTTGAATGCGCGCGTGCCGAGTATCTCTCCCGAACGTATGCTCTGCTCCACAAGCATAGACACTTTTGACGCCTCTATCTCGCTCGCTAGCACTACGAAGCCGTTGTTCATCAGCTCCTTTATGTACTCGTTCTCCGGATCCCTGCTTTTCACCATGTAGGTTATGCGCTCATTCTTCGGCACTTCCTCTGGGCCGGCTTTTTTCAGTTCTGGCGCTTTTGCCTTGCGCATCAGGAAATTGTCATATATCGACTTCGATATGCTGTATACCTCTATGCCCTGCTTGGATCTGAAGGGCTTCAGGTATCCCTTCTTCACCATCGCAGACAGCGTCTCCTTCTCCTGCGCATTAAGCAGCTTTGATACGTTTTCCCTTGTCCTCTCATTGTACCGCAAGGTGTCTATCTTCTTCAGCACAGCTATCTCCTTTGCCGCTGGGGCATTATCCCTGCTTTCAGGAGCAGGCTGTGGTTTAGCCTGCTCGTCCCTGCCCTTGTCCTGTCTGATGAGCTCTAGTATGTCGGATTTCTTCGACAGCAGGAAAGCATTGGAACTGAATTCGATGAATTCCAGATCGTCGCCGTCAGTTATGTCCAGCGCATTAAGCACGTTGGTAGGGAGGTAGAGCAGTAACTTGTTTTTAAATTTATAGACTTTTACTATATTAACACCGATTAAATA
>DAIDAD010000110.1:0-264 GCA_027310795.1 Candidatus Micrarchaeaceae archaeon
CTTCAAAAGTACCGCATTTAAACGGCGTGGCGTTTCATGCAAGCTTTGCTAAGCCACAGAGATAAGCAGTCCTGGTTTATTATTATGCCGGGCAGTAAATGCAAAAAATGCGAACGCCGGGATTTGAACCCGGGTTTTTGGCTTTCTCCTTCTTTTTGATAAAACTTTTTCTAAAAGTTTTCAATGGAAGGCCAGAGTCCTGACCAGGCTAGACTACGTTCGCTTTTTTCCTGCGTGTTTCGGCTGCAGCACAGCCAGATGTGC
>DAIDAD010000110.1:318-649 GCA_027310795.1 Candidatus Micrarchaeaceae archaeon
ACGTCTGCACAGGGTCTTACACAATCTCCAGAGGCGTGACTTTCCGATTGTCCCTCGGTAGTGATCTCATTCATTTATCCATCAACATCAAACCTATATTTACGGGATTTGCTCCCTTACACGCAACCAGCACTTTCAGCCTTGTTGCGGAACAGACTCTCGTTTCAGAACCTCTTTTCGTATTTTCATCTTCGCCAATCAACATACATAAAAGCATTATGGTTGCTTAGACGTGTGCCAGTAGGTATTGCTTACATTTTATTGCATTCCCTTCAGAGGAACAGGTGCGCTGCCGCTGCAGTGACAAGACTTATCATGGACTGGGGATATA
>DAIDAD010000111.1:0-366 GCA_027310795.1 Candidatus Micrarchaeaceae archaeon
TTCTCAGGGAGATGCTGATATTCAAGAAGAACCTTCCGGTGAACATTGTAAGGTCGCTCACATTTCCGCTGATCTTCATACTCCTGCTTGGCAGTTTTGGAAGCTCACTGAAGAACGTGCCGGTCGCAGTAGTCAACTATGATAACGGGCCTTTGGCGCTCAATTTCCTGAACATCCTCCAGTCAGGGAACGGGATAAGCGTAGTCCATGAGACCACGCAGCAGCAGGCAATGGGCCTCCTGTCGCAGGGCGCAGTTGCGGCTGTAGTGGTCATACCAGGCGGCTTTTCGCAGTCGGCAGCCGCTTCCGCCATCTACGTTTACCTTGACAACTCCCAACCGCAGTCAGCGGCGGTTGTCAGTTCGC
>DAIDAD010000111.1:387-624 GCA_027310795.1 Candidatus Micrarchaeaceae archaeon
GGCGCGAGCAGCAATTACCTCAGCTTCGTTGTCGGGGGACTCCTCGTCATGGTTGCCTCGTTCGGCGCCATCTTCACTGTAGGCTTCACACTGCTGAGCGACAGGCAGCTGGGGAACCTGAAGGCATTCCTGACAGCACCTATAAACAATTTTGCCATCCTGCTCAGCAAGATAATATACGGGACATTCCAGTCAATCTTCTCTGCTTACATAGGCCTGATAATAGGGCTGCTGTAC
>DAIDAD010000112.1 GCA_027310795.1 Candidatus Micrarchaeaceae archaeon
CTATTGCGAAGTCGATGTATATCGGGTACGTATGTATCCCTACAAGTGCGCCCCGCATTCCGTCCACTCCGTACTGCAGCGGGTCTATTGCAGATATGCCCTTCATCCAGATCGGCGCGTTCGTAAGCGGGAACAGCGCGCCCGACAGGAAGAACAATGGCAATATGAGGAAGTTGATCAGTACTTGGAAGCCTTCTATGTTGTTGACGTACGACGCTATTATCAATCCTATGGAAACGAACGCCATGGCTATGAGGATCATGAACAGTATCGAGATTATTATGCCGCTTATGCTCAGTATGCCGAGCGGTATTATCCCGGCTGCGACTATCACGATGAATATCACGATACCTGTTATCAGCGACACGGTAGCGCTGCCGAGCACCTTGCCTAAGACTATTCCCACCCTGGATACCGGAGCCACAAGTATCTCCTTCAGGAAGCCGAACTGCCTGTCCCATATCACGCTTACTCCCCCGAATATCGAGCTGAACAATATTGTCATGCCGATTATTCCCGGCGCGATGAACGCAACGTACTACACGGTGCCTAACGATCCATGAAGCCCAGCGGACG
>DAIDAD010000113.1 GCA_027310795.1 Candidatus Micrarchaeaceae archaeon
GTAATGATATTATTGATATGGTCATTCGTCTCCAGGCAGATAGGATACCTGAATGGCCTTCTCATAATCGGCCTGGCGGCCATGTCGCTTCTCTTCGCTTTCACAGGATACTTCATGACACGTGGTAGCAATGCAAGGAAATGACGACGAGGAAGGAAGCGTACCTCCATATGCGGCCGAGCAGTTCCTCAAGGCAGAACAGGAGATGAGCATGCTTACTAGCGAGTCGCTCAAGCCATACGGGAAGGAGTACGCCCCGGCGATGTTCGGGCGGGTCAACGACCTTGCAAAGCTGTCGCTCAAGGATGTGATAAGGTGGGGGCGGTCGAGCTCCCTATGGCCGCTGCAGTTCGGGCTGGCGTGCGGCGCGATGGAGCTGATGGACTTCGGCGCGGCAAGGATCGATGCAGAGCGCAAGGGATACCTGATGTTCAGGGGCACGCCAAGGCAATGCGACGTGATGATCGTCGCGGGCTGGGTCACAAAGTCTGTCGCACCAAGGGTAAAGAGGCTCTACGAACAGATGTCGAAACCAAGCTATGTGATAGCATACGGGGAGTGTG
>DAIDAD010000114.1 GCA_027310795.1 Candidatus Micrarchaeaceae archaeon
GTTTGAATTTTATGTTGAATCGTTTGGTCAGATGCCGCCCAGGCAAATAATTAATAAGGCTTTTGACGTGATAGAAGAGCAAATGCATGAGCTATCGGCAAAGGTAAAGAAGCTTTGAGCGGGGGTGGCAGAGCTTGGCCAAATGCGCAGGACTGAGGCTCCTGTATCTTTAGTGATTGCGAGAGTTCAAATCTCTCCCCCCGCATAATGTGATAAAATGAAGATAAACGTCGAGAGGAATGACATCAAGGAATGGATGGACATCCTTAGCGGGGCGTCAGCAAAGAGCGGACCGAAGAAAGTCTGGGGCAGCGTGCTCTCGCTTCTCGCCGTTCCGGCAAGAAGGAGGGTCAGCGTCAACCTCTACAAGATAAACAAGTACTCGAAGGAGGGTGACAACATAGTAGTGCCGGGCAAGGTGCTCTCCGTGGGCGCGATGGATCACAGCGTCACGATCTCGGCTGTAGAGTACTCGAAGGAGGCGCTCGACCAGCTAAATTCGGCAAAGTGCAAGGTCATAGGAATAAGCGATATGCTGGGCCAGAAGAAGGTAAAC
>DAIDAD010000115.1 GCA_027310795.1 Candidatus Micrarchaeaceae archaeon
CTCTTTTCATCATAGATCAGAAATACCTCGTCTCATCACATTATAGAATCGTTATGCAATATTTTAACCCTTTTGATAGCAGGATTTGCGTTGAAAAATGGGAATACGTAAATACTTTGCCTTTGAATTAACATTATGCCTAAGGCAAAAAAGAAAGGGGCTGGCAAAACCATGGCGGGCTGCTGCTCTGGATGCTGCAAGTGCTGTGATTGCAGCCACAGCTCAAGAAAAAGAGCGTGCGGCTGCGGTTGTTGCTGAAATAGCAGTATTTAAGCATTGATAGCCCCGATCGGATTTGAACCGATGTACGCGGGTCCAAAGCCCGCTATCCTTGGCCACTAGATGACGGGGCTGCCTATTTAGTTGGAAATCTAGGTTTAATAGGATTTTGCAAAGTTGACTATGTGCTTTGCGTCCTCTCCGCACACGACACACTTCTTGCCCTTAGCCTTGCCATGCATGTCGAACGGCATGTTGGTTATCTTGCCTTTCGTCTCCTTCTTTGCCTTCGCTTCACACTCCGCCGAACCACAC
>DAIDAD010000116.1 GCA_027310795.1 Candidatus Micrarchaeaceae archaeon
TATGACGACTATGGCTATGGCAAGGACAACTATGAGGAAGGTCTTGGGATTAAACAGGTGACCTTTTTCAGGCGCATCGTAGAAGCTTATTATGCCGGCCTGGGATCTGGGACTTGATATCGTTGCCATTTTAACCAATACCTTTTGCATGAAAAACTATAAAAAGGTAACCTTCGCCAATGTATACGTTTATCTGGTAGTTCAATGATTCTTGGTTACATAATAACGGCTGTTCCGCTGCTGTCGTTTGTTTTGCTTCTAGCGTTCATGTTCCGTGACAAAAAAAGCCTGGCATCAACGCTTTCCGAAGGAATAAACAGGTACTCGCTGCTGTGCCTTGCCGCAATCCTTGTATTTTTTGCCGTGTTTGCCATAGCCTTCGTACATCCGGTAGAGCAGCTGTATTTCGACGAGAACATATACCAGGGCATAGCTCTCAACATACTGCACAGCGGCAATGCCCTATGGTGCCAGTACGGCACCGGCTACCTTCAAACCTGTTTTGTCAACCAGCTTTATCATGACATTGTTGG
>DAIDAD010000117.1 GCA_027310795.1 Candidatus Micrarchaeaceae archaeon
TCATTGCAGTATGCGCCGCTGACGAACTTGCAGTTGTCTATGACAACCTGCTGCGGCAATGAAACGTAAAGGTAAAGGACGGTGATGGCGATGAGGAGTATTATTATGGCCCAGCCGTAGGTAGTGAGGTACTCCATTGCTGACTGTGCTTCAACCCTGCCCCCGATACTCCTGCGCAGGTTGTTGTATGCAGTTTTCCTGGGCGATGATCTCTTTCGTTTAGCCAAAATAACCTGACCCGTAATGCTTTATTAGGTTTGCCAAAGCTTAAAAAGCATTGCCAGTGCCCTATCGCGGCGGTCAGATCCTGTTGAGCGCCGCATCCGTCTGTTCGCGCCCTGACTTTTGGCAGGATCTTAGAATATTGTTTTTTCATTTCTGCGCGAATACGAGGTATGCTGTGTGCCATATCCCCTTTGTGGTGGGTCTCATGCCCTCTTTCCTGACAAGGTAATCCCTGAGTATCGTCTCCACCACATAGGGCTCGCCGAACTTGTTCTTCTTCAGAGCGGCGACGAACTTCTTCAC
>DAIDAD010000011.1 GCA_027310795.1 Candidatus Micrarchaeaceae archaeon
GTTGATAATATGGTAGATTTAAACCCCATAGAGACCCTTGTCGTCCAGGCGATGAGGGATATAGGCGCGACGAGCGAGGAGAAGAAGAAGACCGCAGACGACATAGCGAAGAAGTGCAGCAGGCCGAAGAGCATGGTGAACAACGCGCTCGTTGCCCTTTCTCAGAAAGGAGTCGTCAAGAGAGTAGCAAGGGAAAAGGCCTCGGGCTATTTCGTAATACCTGGGACAGCGTAGATGCATGCCCGGCTCCGATTCCATAGAGTTCCTTGCTAATTACAAAGGATGGATTGAGAACCGCTGCGTCGAGATATACGAATCCACCAGCCCTGCACAGGTGGCTCATGTGCTCGCTTCGATAAGGAACATTGTGGACAGGAGGGCTTTTGAAGTGCTTGGCGTCGATACAAAGGCATTGGAAGTTTATTCTGAGAAGTTGGCAAAGGCTTTCCCAAAGAACGATTACAAATCGCTTGCACTTGCATACAAATCCTTAGGCTCTTCAGATTCAGATTCTGAGATAGCAAAGGCTTCTGCGGACAGGGAGGAGATCAGGCCTTTTGCAAAAGTATTTTTACTAAGGTCGACTGCACTGAAACTGGGATTGATGTGGTACGTGTCTGCAGATAACAAGGCGCTTGCAACGGGCGCAGCAGCAGGAAAAGCAGGCGCTACGCCGCCGGGGATAGCCTTCATGGCAAAATACAAGGAATGGATATCGATAAAGAAACTTTCCGTGACCGATGATACCAAACCGGAAGAAGTCTCTGCGCACCTTTCATCGATAAGGATGACAACTGACAGGAAGCTTCCCCAGATACTCGGGATAAACACCGAAGACCTTGACGCTTATGCCAGTGCTTCCGTGAATAAGATGAGGAAGAGCGCTGCAAACATAGAGAAGATAGTTGACATATTGTGCTCCGAAGAGACGAAGAGCCAGATAGATTCTTCCATACCGTCAGAGAATGTAAGGGGCGTTGCAGTGACGTATCTTTTCGGCCGTATGCTGCAGAACATCAAGCTCGACCTTGAGGTGAGCCCCGATACGCTCATGAGCATGTTCCCCGGCCTGAAGATACCGAAGCCGAGGGGAAGGATGCCGGGCAAGAAGAAAAAGCAGAAGCAGTAGAGCAGAAGCAGGATAATATTATATATTGCCCTTAATCTTAATATGCAAAACGGGGGAGTTAGGCTAGCTTGGTAGGCTTCAAGCTTTGGGAGCTTGCGACCCGCGTTCAAATCGCGGACTCCCCATCTATGAAACCAGTAATTGTTCTAAAAAGAGACCCAGGTGGATTGTATAGAAGAGAGAGAGGCTATGGAGAAGAGGGTTGCCGCCGCCTAATGAATGCGGCAGGTATACTCGAATCGCTTGATAGGTTAAGCGCAGATGGGAAGCTGCCGTATCCTGGAAGGTTGGAGTATCATCTCAGCGAGCATACTATCGGAAACGAAGGGGTGGCCAGGCGGGCAAAGCATTATGCCGTGCAGGAAGGCCTTTCGATGAGGGAGCAGGAGCTTGCCTGCATAGCCGCAGTATTTCATGACACAGGATTCGGCGGGCCTAAGGGCAGGTACGATAATAACGAGCCTGTAGGGGCAGAGTACGCAAAGGATTTCATGAAGGAACAGAGGGACGGATCAGGCAACGCTGAATATACAAAACAGGAGATGCGCATCGTCGAAGCTGCGATAATGTCGACAGCTGCGTCGAGGGATTATGAAAGCGCAATGGTAAAATTACAGAATGTTGACGGAGAAATGGAGAGGCTCAAGAAGGAGGGGTTCGGCGGAAATGCGATAGAGAGTGCAAGGAGGATAGCTAATGTAGTCTGTGACGCAGACCTCGACAACCTTGGTAGGAAAGATTTCTTCGAGCTCGGGGCAAAGGTAAGGAACGAGATAGGGTCAGTCAAGAATGTACAGATGCCGAATCGGCTTGCAGAGCTGAAGTCGCTTTTGTCCATCTTTGAAAAGCACGGAGGCTACAAGACAGAGTCTGCGCGGAGAGAGCGGGGCCGGCAGTACCAGAACAACATGGATGAGATAGTTGCTTCGATAAAGAAGCTTGAAGGACGACGAGTGTTCTAACCTTGCTTTAATCTGCCTATTTTCCAAGGCTGCGGCTTAGCCTTTTGAATATCGAGATTTTGTATTTTTCCGAAACGGCTTTTCTGACATATTTGTCCTCGTCAGAAAACGCCCTTTCTATCTGCTCCGGATTAAGGTCCTGTTTCAGTACAGCGGTCATTCTTACATGTTTGTTCTCATCAGATAGGGCCTTGTCTGCCTGATCTTTATTGAAGACCTGGAACTCTGCTGCAGCCTTCCTTACATCAGGACTTCCATTAGATTGCATTTCATCGATATGCCGAGGTAAAAGTCCTTTCTGGTATCTTGCCATGGCTACCCCTACTTCAGATTCATCGTTTAATAGAGCCTTGTCTGCCTGCCTATGGTTGAGCTGATAATGTCTTATTGTGGTTGCGATGACGTTCGGGGAGCTGTCCGATATGGCGGTGTCCAAGTGCGATTCTTTCAGTTTTTGATATATTACCGTCTCTCTTCTTACTTCGTAGTCTTTTTCGTGCTTGAGCACAGCCGTAATCTGGCTGTCTGTCAGTTCCTGCACCCTGACTGCAATAAGCCTTACGCTTTTCTCAGGATCTGTCAGCAGCCTGCCTACCTCCTGCTCAGGCAGTTTGTTATACGCGGCTTCTGCCCGTGCAAAACCGTTCTTATCATTAAGTTTCTTTACCGTTTCAGGGCCTATTTTTTTAGTTTCCATATAATCACTCATAAACATTCGGGTCTGAATTCATTTGCTGCCTTGGTCGTGCATCTTGAAGAGCCTTACATACGCGGCCTTGAAAGGGTGCAGCTTCTCGGTTGTTTCTGCGACGTATCTGTCCTTGTCTGAAAGAGCCTGAAGGATGTGCTCAGTTTTGAGCTTCTGATTCAGTATTACTGCAACCTTCACTTCCGTGTCCCTGTCTTTTCTAAGCAGATTGCTTATCTGCTGAGGCAGCAGTCTCTGGAATGTGGCTATCTCCCAACGCAATATGCTCTTTTCACTGCCCAGCTCTGCGTCTATCTCTTCTTTTGTAAGCTGCTTTGCGCACGAAATGCCGCGGTTATGCGGCGCTGCATCGTAATCTATGAATGCAAGCTCCAGCTGGCTCTCCATTGCGCCTGAGGCCGCACCTTTTGCGGCGATGCCGTTCTTGAGCATATGTTATCAGTAATATGCTTCGCTTCCCAAATATTTAAAGGCGATACAGAGCTTTTATAAAGCCCTGAGTTCAGGCATGTTGTTGTCCGATTGCGTTCATTGCATTGCAGAAGACCTTCTGCCGTTGAGCACGTCATTTAAGCGCTTGTTTGCTTCCTCCCAGTTTATGTTGTCGAGGAATACTTTTACATATGCGCCCTTGTCCGTTCCATAGTCTATGGCGTATGCGTGCTCCCAGCAGTCAAGCGCGATTATGACGTCCTGCGCGATTGCGGGCACGTTAACGCTGTGCTCATTGATGACCCAGTTGTGCAGTTGGTTCCGGTTCCTGTCCAATGCGACAAGTACCCAGCCAGGCGTAGAAGCTGCATCGGCCTTCGTCTCCGCCTTCCATTTGTCTATGTTGCCGAACGAGCTGTTAATGAGTGACTTGAACTGATCGTCAGGCTCGTTCACAGGCTCGAGGTTTTCAAAGTATGCCTTGTGCAGGTAGCTGCCGTTGTATGCTACCGTCTCCCTGCGTTTCAGCTCGCTGTACGGGCCGTAGCTGAAGTTTGCATTCTTCTGCAGTATTTCTGGATCCGTGTCCATCTGCTTCCTTAAATCGTCAAGCCTCTGCTCTATCTCGTTGAGTTTCTTCACATACCCTTCATACAATCCTATGTGCGCCTTTATCTGCTTCGGCGTAAGCCCCTTTATCGCGCCTTCATTCAGCAGGGCTGAAAAATCCTTTATCTTATGTTCCACTATCATTTCCTCACTTATGATTTGTTGCATGGAAGTTATTTAAATTCTACAATCATTTTCAGATAGCTTTCTCTCGTTTCCGCAGCCAAGGTTCAATAACCTTGCTTTGCTCAGGGGATAATTATTTAAATCAGGGGAATCATATGCCCTTTACCAGTCTGGGGATAGGATGACAGAGGTTTATAGGGCATATCCGCATGCGCTCAGGAAGCTTGACGAATCAGGCCTTACGGCAAGGATAGAGAAGGCGCTGCATGGATCGACAGTCAAGCCGTTGAGATTCGTTTCAATGGATGATGTAGAAAGGACAGTAAACAGCATGGAAGGCGAGGGGCTTCTCGGGACGATGAAAAAAGAGGACAGGGACAGGTTCAGGGCAGAGCTTTCGGGAGCAATTCGTAAAAAAGATTCATGTTGGACAGTTGAAAGGGC
Organism: Candidatus Micrarchaeaceae archaeon; assembly: GCA_027310795.1. Classification (GTDB taxonomy): domain Archaea; phylum Micrarchaeota; class Micrarchaeia; order Micrarchaeales; family CABMGC01; genus JAKAUU01. The sequence continues at coordinate 4,412 of DAIDAD010000011.1, forward strand.
AGGCGGCGGCTTCGAGGAGCGTGCAGTTGCCCACGATTTCCTGCTTTTGACAGGATACAGGAACCTCGCAGTGCTTCAGAAGGAGGAGCTTTTCGATTACAATAAATTCGGGTTCTCCAGCGTGTCTGAATTCACAGGCACGGTAGGCGCTGCAATAGAGATGGGGCTCGCGAACAATGGCAACAATAAAGGGCTTGCGTGGAGCACAGTGAGGAATGACGGAAGAGACATATCCAGCGATATTACAGGAGATACGTATGGCGACCTTAGGATATTCCAGTATGATGTAACCCCGTACCAGACCCAGGACCCTATAGGAAATACAGTTTATTATAGAAGGCTGGGCAGCAGGGACAAGATGGCTGTCGAGGCTTACCATAACACGGAAGGGCAGCTCCTTGTATCTGTGCTCAAGTATGTGAATCAGGAAAACATAAAGCCGCAGATTCTTGAGTTCGGGGCGCGGGGCGCAATGCTGTTCATATCTACGCTTGAGCGCAGGGACAAAGTTTACATGAACGAGAACCTGTTCGGCTTCAAGCGTGCGTCAGTTGACATGCTGTTCTCTGCATGGAATATGCAGATACCAAAGCTAAATGCCATGGGCATGCCTTCCACTGAGAAACCGGGGCATTATATAAATGCACAATATGGCGAGGGCTATGTAGTTTACCTGAGCCATGAAGGCGACATGGTGATAGCGATGAGGGAGAAGCGCAAGCCTGTAAACGTTGAAGAAGCAGTGACCTTTGCGCCTGAAGAGATTGACAGTGTGATAAATGGTATTTTTTACCAGGCGGTACGCGGGCTTGGAAGGACCACGGAGAGGGAGCTTGTAGAGATACTTGACTACAGGTTCTCGCCGGAATTTGGTAAACTGGCACGCAGGGCATAGCCGTTTGCTGTTTTTTTCTTATATCTGCTTCCGTTTTTGTGAACGATACTTATTTTAAATTTGCAACCGCTACCCGTTTAATTACAGATAGCGTGTCTTTTTATGAAGCTTTCTTGGATGATAGGAGGAGCGCAGGGGCTTGGCGTAGACACATCCGCAAACCTTTTTGGTTCAGCTGTTGCAAAAGCCGGCTATTACATATACGGCAACAGGGAGTACTATTCAAACATCAAAGGCAGGCACAGTTATTTCAACGTGGTGATGAGCAACAGGCCTCCTAGGAGCATATCAGAAAAGGTCAACATACTTGTGGCTTTCGATTCTGAGACCGTGTTCCAGCACTTTACCGGCGTAACTGATTTTCTGATATATGACAAGAACTCGGAGATTGTAAAGGCAGAAACAGTAAGGTCGATGGAGAATGAGATTACTGAAAAGGTTGTAAAGGAGCTTGAAGGCGCAGGGTTCGGCACCAGCATTGCCGATGTTGTACAGTACTTGAAAAGGAAGAATGTCACATGCATACCTGTTAATTATGTAGACGGCATAAACGCGATAATAAACCAGTTGAAGATACCGCCACCTGTTGCAGGGAAGGCGAAGAACATAATAGGGATAGGCGCGTCATATTCGCTGCTCGGCCTGAAAAAGGATTTCCTTGACAATGCAATAAAGGAATCTTTCGGCAAGAACGACCTTTTCTACAGGATGAACATGCTTGCCGCAGAAGCTGGCTTGAAATATGCAAAGAGCAATTACAATATGGAAGAGCTGCAGCTGAATAGCGAAAGGGTGCAGGTTGACGGCAATACATTGTCTGCGATAGGCAAGATTGCAGGAGGACTGCGCTTCCAGTCATATTATCCGATAACGCCAGCATCTGACGAGAGCACATACATTGAGGCAAACCAGGTGCTGCAGGTAAATTCAGGCTCATGAACAGGCAGCGGGGGCGTGGTTGTGGTACAGTCAGAGGATGAGATAGCCGCAATAAACATGGCTGTGGGTTCATCGCTTACAGGAGCAAGGTCTGCGACGGCAACCTCAGGTCCAGGTTTTTCGCTTATGTCAGAAGGAATAAGCTGGGCGGGAATGAATGAGGCACCTGTGCTCATAACGTATTATATGAGAGGTGCGCCAGCAACAGGGCTTCCTACAAGAAGCGGGCAGGCAGACCTGAAGTTCGCGCTGAATGTAGGACATGGCGAATTCCCGAGGATAGTGATTGCATCTGGCGACCATGAAGAGGTATTCTACGATTCCATATACGGGCTGAACCTTGCGGAGAGGTACCAGACTCCTGTAATACACATAATAGAGAAGTGCCTTGCAAATGCATACTCTGTTCTTGACATGAAGCTCTTCACAGGTTCCGACATAAGCATAGAGCGCGGCCTGCTTGTTGAAGGCGGTGAAGATTACAGGAGGTTCGCCCACTCTGATAACGGCTTATCTCCTAGGGCATTCCTTGGAAAAGCAAGGATATTCTATACAGGCGATGAGCATAATGAAACAGGTCACATTACAGAAGAGTCATTGAACAGGCTTGCGATTTATGAGAAGAGGCTGAAGAAGCTTGAAACTGCTGACAGGGAGATAATGGAAGAATCGATGGTAAATGTTTTCGGCGATTCCGAAAATGTAGTGCTTACATGGGGCTCAACAAAAGGAGCTGCGATTGATGCAATGGAGGAGCTTAAGGAAAAAGGCATAGACATAGAGGTTGTGCAGGTCAGGATGTTCAGCCCTTATCCAAAGAATTACATGAAGAAGATACTTGCCGGAAAATCAAGGATAATAGCTCTTGAAAACAATTATTATGCGCAGGGCGCAGAAGTGCTTACGGAGAAGACAGGCATAATGCCAGATTCATACATACTGAAATGGACAGGCAGGCCTGTGCTCTTGGATGAGCTTGTTGATGCATTGGAGCGCGTTATAAAGAAAGGGGAGAAGAAGGTGGTTCTGCATGGAGGAGCATGAGCAAAAAGAATTCAACGACTGGTGCATAGGTTGCGGAGACTTCGGGATACTGCGCTCAGAAGAGCTGCTTGCAGAGGAGCTGAAGCTAGATTACAAAAACTTTGTGGTTGTTTCCGGAATCGGCTGCTCGGGAAAAGCACCGCACTTCCTTACGCAGAAGATCTCAGGGGTGCATACGCTTCACGGCAGGGCGATGGCATTTGCAACTGGAATAAAGCTCTCCAACCCTTCATTGGAAGTGCTCATAGAGGCAGGGGACGGCGACACCTTCGGGATAGGCGTGGGCCATTTCGTTAATGCTGGAAGGAGGAACATAGACATGACAATAGTTGTTCATGACAACGGAGTTTACGGGCTTACAAAAGGCCAGGCGTCACCAACGCTAAAGCGCGGTGAGAAGACAAAATCGCTGCCGAAACCGAATATAAACGATTCGATAAACCCGATAGCGCTTGCGCTTGCTTCAGGTTATACCTTTGTTGCCAGGGGCTTCGCATACGATGTGAATGGGACTAAGGAACTGATAAAGAAAGCCATTCAGCACAAGGGGATGGCACTTGTCGACGTTCTACAACCCTGCCCAACCTACAATGACATTAACACGAATGATTGGTACAAGGCGCGCGTGTACAATCTTGACATTGACCCTGTTGTGAAGTCCATTGAAGAAGTGCCTGAGAAGGTGAACGCAGCAATTTCAAAGTCATATGAATGGGAGCAGAAGATACCCCTAGGCATATTCTACCAGAATGAGCTTGTGCCGACTTTTGAGGAAAGGCTGAATGAGGACATTCCTGACTATATGTCCAATTATCCTGCAATGCAACCCATTGATTCAAACGGCAAGACTGCTACCAAGTACGAGAATTTGATAAGGGCGAGAAAGGTCGCATGAGTTTATGAGTCCCCTGAGCCGCAGTTGCAGAATCCCAGTTCGTCTATCCTTCCGTTGCACATTGGGCACTGTATGTCAAGGAATTCCACTTTGTGAAACTCTTTGCCATACATCTTTACATGCATGTCCTCTTCCATGTTACCGATAACATAGCTCATTTTACATATTTATTACTTTCTATGTATAATATTCACGCGGGTCCGTAACTCAGTTTGGCTAGAGTGGAAGGCTTTTAACCTTTAAGTCGAGGGTTCAAATCCCTCCGGGCCCACTATGTTCTTCTAGAGTCAAAACAGGGCTCAGTTACAGAGCGTTCCTGGCCCGTAGGAATGTTTAAATATTTCCTATGCAATATAATACTATTGATGGCAGGCATAGAAAAGATTGGCAAACGACCATTCGACCAGAGAGAGTACGGAGCCGCACTCCTGAAACCTACTTTTGAAGGTGACCATTATAAGTTTACTCTTCTTCTACCAGTCACGGAGAAGTCAGAAGAGAGGAAGGTATCAAGGAATGTTTTTACAGAAGCTGATCTTAAGGAACTTAAGAGGTTGTTTCGCGATGATTTAGGCGGTGCTACATATTTCGAACTTAATGGGCCTCCTCCAATACAAGGAGATTGGATAGATAAAAAAGGGAAAGTTGTTGTTGACTGGCACATCAGAATTGAGTTATACACAAAGAAACATGAACGAGCTTTGGGATATTTTGAAGAGTTAAAAGCAAGGCTTTTGCAACATGCCAGAGAGGTAAGACAAATGGAACAAGAAGACATTGTAATAGAGCGTGCTACAGTCAATTTTGTACCACAAATACCACTTAAGGCACTAATAACGAAGCCAATAGAAAAGCTTAAAGATTTGAAGAGGTAATTGATATGTTAGCAACAGTTGACGATGTAGTAGGCCATGATATGAATATGCTGCATGGAAAAGATATTGGAGCTTTGCCTGAGTGCTCAGTATTTATAGTGCGATTCAGAAATGAAGACGACGACATAAGGGCAACAAGAGCCATGGCCAGGGCAAGCGGTGATGGCATTGCTTTTGATGGAAAAGGGAATAATAGAGTAAATAGAGTGCAGTATGAAGAGCTACTGAAGCTTAGAATACCTCATGAACTCGTTGCTGCCCCAGATGGTTATAAACTACTTTCGGCAAAAACACTGAGAAAATAAATATGTCTAATTATAAGTTTCAAGCTGATTCCATTCAGCTGTAATCATATGCAAAGGATTAAATATTTTCTTTTCCTAAAGTGCTTGTCAAACGGCCATAGGAACAGGGAAACGCCCGAACCCATCCCGAACTCGGAAGCTAAGCCTGCTCACGATATGCAATACTGCTCGAAAGAGTGGGAAAGCATATTGCTGTTTGGCACCATTTTAGAAGGATTAGCTGTAGCAATCGGCGCTGCCAAGGCAAGATTCTGGCTTATTCTGTTTATACCTTGACTTCCCCTTTTTTTATCTTCGCAATCATCTCCCTTGCGCTTATGCCTTCGCAGGTTATGTTCATTGATTTGCACGTGCCAAGGCCCTGAGTAACTTTCTCTTTTAGGCTTTGACCGTATAATTTCGAGTCTTTAGCCTGCGCCACATTCTTTGCCTGTTCTATGGTTATGTTCCCTGCTACCTCGTCCTTCGTCTTTGCGCCTTTCTGTATCCCCAATTCTTTCAGTATAAGTGCACTTGTAGGCGGCGATCCGACTTCAACAGTGTACTTTTTTGTCCCAGGATTAACTATCACCTTGACCGGCACCTTTATCCCTTCGTATGCCTTGGTCTTGCTGTTTATCTCATCTATGATGGACGCTACGTTCACTCCCAAAGGCCCAAGCGCAGGTCCGAACGGCGCGCCGTTCGTGGCTTTGCCTCCTTCAATAAGCCCATTTACTATTACATCTGCCATTTCTACACCTTTTCAGCTTTCTCTATCACTCGTGCCATGTTCGACTTTGTAGTGACCGGTATCGGCACTGCAACGTCCATAAGCTCGACTGTAATCTCATCCTTCTGCGGGTCTGTATTTATTACCTTTGCCTTGTAGCCCTTGAACGGGCCTGCAAAGAATTCAACGAGGTCGTTCGGAGATATGTCCTGTGACTGCTGCTTTGCCGATAGTATCTTGCTTATCTCTTCATCGGAAAGCGGCTTCGGCAGCATGCCCTTTACATGCGGTTCATTGAGTATCAGCTCCCTGCATGCCACTTCGTCCCTCGCCTCTACTATTATGTAGCCGCGCATCCCCTGCGGCATTATTATTGAGAATACGCCGTTGTCCTTGCCTTTTGACTTGCTTTGCAGTATGTCTGCCGTTATCTTCTCCTGGCTTGCCGTTACTCTTACTATGAAATACATTTTGACAGCTTCTTTGTTTTTTATGCATAAATTGCTATGCGATAAACATACTTGCAATTAAGGGCATGTTTAACGCAATACATATT
>DAIDAD010000012.1 GCA_027310795.1 Candidatus Micrarchaeaceae archaeon
TCTTAGTTCTTTAAAGTCGCCTTAGTCTCCGAACCTCATCAAAACTTGCATTTGGATGCTCTGAGCCACAGGTCATGCAGTAGCCTGCATCTTTTAATACTGGACCATGGCAAGAGGCACATTCCTCTTCTTGGCCGTATATCGTCCTTCTGGGGCTTAACCTCTCGTTTTTATACAACTTATACATTCCAGCGTGGACATTATCTCTGAAGCTAAGACCTTCTTCTTCATAAGATGCACGCTCTGCTGAAGTTGCTTTAAGCGCTATTTTCAATGTATCGGTGCCAGATCCAAACTGTATATCTGTTTTACTCCTTATTGTAATTTCTTCTGGCAGCTCGGCGAACATTGCCTGTCTTAGCACAAGCTTGCCGAATGGATATGGAGGTGTTATTAATTTTCCAGGATTTTCTTTATGAGTGCTCCAGATATCACCAGGCACGGCTCTTAATATTAAGGTGTCATCTCTACTAATGTTCTTTGCGAATTCTATTACTTTTTGATCAAGATATGGATAATCGGTTTTTATCTGCGTTTTTTGTTCAAGCTTTGCTAAAGGCAATGTAACTGCAGAGGTTCTATCTATATATGCGTTAAGTCTTAGTTGGTCAAGCTCATATGTAACAAAATAGCCACGGAATGGTATATCTGCAGGCTCTCCGGACCTTACAGTCAAGCTTTTGGTGCCGAAATCAACAGTTGCCCTATTTATTGCCGTGTAGAGGGCTAGGTCGTTAAGCAAAGCTACATCATAAGACTCATTGATTCTTATAACAAACTTCAGATTAGATAAGGCTTCCTCATGCGTTACAACCACGGGATTCCAGTCTAATTTTAGATGTTTGACAACTTTTCTAGCAAACCTAAGATCTAATCTTTCACTAGCTCCTCTAAGCGACATCGTATAAGCTGGAATAGTCGGGGCGCATGCAGCTAAAGCACCTGAATCTATGCCTCCAGATAAAAGTAATAAATCTGCCTGTCTTGTATCTACCGCATTGTGAAGAAGTTCCCTTAACCTTTTTGACTTCTGAGTAGGCTGAAGGTACTGAACTCTCGTTTTGAGCATCAACAATAATATATGCAATTGGACATATTTAAGCATTTCTACTTGGCTAGTGCGTATGGTTGGATCATGCTGAGCAACCGATGCTTTAATTAGCCGTATTTATCTCAAGGACATGGTTTGTAGAGAAGCATACATACATTTTATTAGCCTTTGAAGAGGAATATTGCCGTGGACAACAAGACGATTTCGGAGATGCTTGAAGAGATTGCAGACATACTCGAAGTGGAAGGGGAGAGAAGCAGGTTTGAGGTGCTTGCGTACAGGAAGGCGGCTGACACGATAGGCAACCTGCAGGAAAGAGTTGAAGATATCTACAGAAAAAGCGGGACAGAAGGGCTCATGGAGCTGCAGGGCATAGGAAAAGGCATAGCAGGCAGCATTGCAGAATCCATAGACACGGGGCACATGAAAAAATACGACTTGCTTAAGAAGAAGTTTCCTGTGGATTTCAACGCAATGACAAAGGTGCCGGGGCTTGGCGCAAAGAAAGTGTACAAGTTATACCTTGAACTCGGCATACGCAATATGAAGAATCTGAAGGAAGCTGTTGTGAAGCACAGGATAATGAAGCTAGAGGGCTTCGGGGAGAGGAGCGAGGGCGAGATTAAGAAAGGGATAGCGCTCCTCGAATCCAGCAGCGGCCGCATGCTGCTCGGGAACGCTTTGCCTGAAGCAGATAGCATCATCAAAAAGATCAAGGAATCGGGGCTTGCGGAAAAGGTTGAGCTTGCAGGTTCTGCGAGGCGAATGCGCGAGACTGTCGGAGACCTCGACATACTTGTAACGACAAATGATTCGGAAAAGGTCATGGATTTCTTCACGTCTATGAAAGAGATAGGCAGGGTTCTTCTTAGGGGCCCTACTAAGACGACCGTAGCGCTCAAGATAGGCATAAACTGTGACCTTAGGGTCGTAAGCACTAGCAGCTTCGGCGCTGCGCTGCAGTACTTCGTCGGGAGCAAGGACCATAATGTCAGGGTGAGGGAGATAGCGATAAAGAAAGGGTACAAGCTGAATGAGTACGGGCTTTTCAACAAGAAGAACAGGAATGTCGCAGTAGGGGACGACAGCGAGGTGTACAGGAAGCTCGGCATGCAGTACATGCCTCCTGAGATACGGGAGAACAAAGGAGAAATAGAGCTGAGCCTCAAAGGCAAAGTCCCAAGGCTCGTCGAGATTGCTGACATAAAGGGCGACCTTCATGTGCACACCAATCACAGCGACGGCTCTTCTAGCATATCGGAGATGGCTGAAGCAGCAAAATCCATCGGCAGGGAATACATAGGGATAACGGACCATACGAAGAGCGAGCCAGTGGCGAACGGCATGGACGACAAGAAGTTCATGAAGCACTTCGCGGACATTGACAGGGCTGTGAAAAATATCGAGGGCATTTCCATATTGAAGAGTGCGGAGATAGACATACTTAAGGACGGGAGCCTTGACCTAAAGGACAGCACTCTCGACATGATGGACTACAGGCTTGCAAGCGTGCACACTAACCTGAAGATGCCGCGCGAGGAGATGACAAAAAGGGTGGTGAAGGCGCTGTCGAGCGGTTATGTAGACATAATGGGACACCCTACGGACAGAATAATAGGCGGCAGGGAGCCGATAAACATGGACCTTGACAAAGTGTTTCAGACAGCAGCCGACAACGGCGTAGTTATGGAGATAGACTCGTTCCCAGGAAGGCTGGACCTGGGCGATGAGAATATAATTAAGGCAAAGGGATACGGAATAAAATTCTCAATAGACACTGATTCGCACGACGCGGACCACTTCAAGGTGCTTAGATACGGGATAGGCACTGCGAGGAGGGGCTGGCTTGCAAAATCGGAGGTGATAAACGCGCTTCAGCTGGAAAAGCTGATTAAGAGCTTCAGGAAGTTCTAGTTTTCAATACCAGCCGCGCGCCTTCATCGAAGCTGCGACCCTGCCGACTGCTATTATGTAAGCTGCGTCCCTCGGAGTAATCTTCTTCCCTTTTGCGCGGTATTCCGATTGCACCTTCATGACCTCGCTGAACGATTTTGTTATTATCTTGTCGAGCCTTGAATACACCTCTTCCAGTTCCCAGTAATACTGCTGTATGTTCTGCGCCCATTCGAAATACGAGACTATGACCCCGCCTGAGTTCACAAGGAAGTCCGGCAGGTCGGGTATCCCCCTTTCGAAAAGTATCTTGTCAGCTTCAGGGGTTACAGGCCCATTGGCAAGCTCGAGGACCAGCTTTGCATTTATCTTGTCAGCGTTGCTTCCTGTTATCTGGTTCTCGAGCGCCGCAGGAATCAGCACGTCCGCCTTCAGCTCAAGCAGCTTCTCGTTCGACACCTTGTCAGCGCCAGGATAGCCCTGCACGCTGCCCGACTTCTCCTTTGCAGCGTCGAGCTTCGCAAGGTCCAGCCCTTTTTCCGAATACACCCCGCCCTTCGAATCGCTTATCGCTATGACCTTTGCGCCCGTTCCCTGTGCAAGTTCGAAAGCGAACTTGCCCGCATTTCCGAATCCCTGTATCACTATCTTTGCGCCCTTCAGGTTTATCTTGAACTTCTTTGCCGCTTCTCTCAATACATACATGCCGCCCATCGCAGTCGAATCGAACCTTCCTTCAGAACCCCATACCTCGAGAGGTTTTCCTGTTGCTATTCCGAAAACGTCGTGTCCCTTCAATGCGCTGTATTCGTCCATCATCCATGCCATTATCTGCGGGTTCGTGTAGACGTCAGGTGCGAGTATGTCGATTTCAGGGCCTATCGCGCTCTGCATCGCCCTTATGTATCCTCTGGACATGCGCTCTATTTCTGATTCGCTCATCGACTTTGTGTCGCATATTATTCCTCCTTTTCCTCCGCCGAACGGAATGTTCGCGAGCGAGCACTTCCATGTCATCCATGCGGACAGCGCCTTGACCGTGTCTAGGTTTTCCTTCGGATGGTACCTTACGCCGCCCTTTGCAGGGCCCCTTGCCGTATTGTACCTCACCCTGAAGCCGTTGAAAACATCTACAGAACCGTCGTCCATCCTCACCGGTATATTCACTGATACGGCGTGCATCGGCTCCCTGAGTATTGCGTGCGCGGTCTTGTCGAGCTTCATCAAGTCTGCAGCTATGTCCAGCTGCTGCTGCGATATTTTGAAAGGATTTAGTTCTTCTTGCATTGTACCACTTAAGAATTATAGTATGCAATAAGCTGCTCGCAAAGAGAATTTATATGTTTTTGTACGATTTCCTTCTCTTTTTTTTCTGTTATCGCAGTTATTATGACCGAATGCATGTTCTCTGCCTCTATGTACGCCTTCATCTTTCCCACTTCCTCTGAATAGCGCCTGTTCCTGTACTTGCTGACAGCTGCCTGCGCTATTCCTAAGTCATCTGCGATGCTCTGCTGCCCATACCCCAGACCGGAGAGCTTGTCCGCAACCGATGCCCTGACTGCAGGGAGTATCACGCCCGTTATGGCCATGCAGCCCAGCGTCTTTGCTTTCTTGCCTTTTTTAACTTGCACTACAGCAGTCTCTTGCATCCCATACCCCTATGCAGTTACTTATTCATCCTCTATTCCCAGTGAGTACTTCAGCTTTTTCAGCATGCCTTTTCCTTCGTACGCCTTTTCCTGCACCATGGGCCTTGAAGGCTTCGGCTGCTCGCTCTTCTTTTGCTGCTGCACCTGCCTTTCCTGGACCTTTGCCTGTTTCTGCTCAGGGTCTTTTGCGCCTGAGCGGCTGAGGATTCCTGAGAGCATGCGCGCTGCGCCGCCTGTCTCTGCGCTCTTGATGACTATGACGTTTGCGTTGTTCGCCTCAGCTGCCTGCATGTCCTCTGCAGTGGAACAGACCGCTGCGCTTATGCCCTTGTCCCTGTTCAGCATTATCTCCGCCCTTACGTAGTCTTCGGGGATTATCACAGAGAGGTCGTACGCGCGGTCTAGCGCCGCCTTCCTCACGATCTCTATGAACCTGTCGGTGTCCGAGTCTATCTCCTTTGCGACTATGCTCACTCCTGGCTGGCTTATGCCGTTTACTATCTCGTCGACCGCTCCTGCGACGTTTGAGGCTATGAGAACCTTTATTTAATCACCTGTTTCCAATATGGGAGTTAATATTAATAGATGTGCATGTATATAGATTGAGTCAAAGGCGATTATCTGAGAGGAAAAGAACAACTGGTGTACTGCTCGAACTGCGGCAGAAGCGTGCCGAGGAACAAGGCGGTCGCGGATGAGAAAGTGATAAGGTTCAGCACCGACGTGAGGGCGGACAGCGTAAGCTACATGACAAGGAGGAAGGTTTACTACTGCATAAGCTGCGCAAAGCACAAGGGCATCTTCGAGAGGAAGAAGGAGCAGGCGCAGAGGGCCGCGGCAAGGTACGAGAGATGACGCTTGACATTGCAAGGTGTGGAATTGGCAGAAGAGGACGCATCTGACCTTCTGATATTCAAGCTCAGGGACGAATCTGGAGAGGTACTGCCATCTAAGAAGACTTCTGTGGAAGCGGAGCCTGTACAGGCGCAGCAGGCAGGCTCAGCTGCAGAAAGCACTGGCCCCGAAGCAGAAGAAATGTCTCCGGAGGGCATGCACTGTGCGATACACCCATGGAGGGAGGCATATGCCGTCTGCAACAGGTGCGGGCTGCCGTTCTGCTATGTAGACATAGTGAAGAGAGGGGGCAGGTTCGTCTGCCTTGACGACATCGGCAAGGAGGAAGCAGCTGACATCAGCAGGAAAGCCAGCAAAAACAACTTCTTCACGGTGATGGGCGGTATTATGCTCGTCTTCACCGCAGCGGCTTTGATTTACTTCTTCTACCCGCAGGCATTCTTCATCTACAAGGAACTGCAGTCTTCGCTTACTTCAAGCGGAATCATGTCGCTGTTCAGCAATTATTACATACAGGTAGCAAATCTTGCCGCTTTTGTCTTCTCTCTTCTGATAGGAATATATGTGATTAGGAGCGGCAACAGATATGTTGGGATAATAGTAGGTTTCCTCGTCTTCATGCTTATAAGCTATGAATACCTGAATACCGGCGGATTGAATTATCTGATTCTCATAATGGCAGTCTCATTCATCTCCATCATACTGTTCGTGCTCGGCAACATGAGCGCGGTCAGGAGCGTCAATGAACTGATCGAGGATGAGTACAGGCAGATTGACTGGCCGAGGCCGGAAGTCTTCTGAGTGTAATTCGTAAACCGGTTCTGCTTTTCAGTGGAAGAGGAACGTGCCTGCGCTCGAGGCTATGCTTATGACAGGCTGCGGGAGTATGCCGAATATCACAGTTATGATCAGGCACACTGCAATGACTGTTTTTGTCTGCGTGTCCATCCCTGCCTTCTTCGGCACTGCCTTTGAGGTGTAAGAGGCTATGATTATCTTTGCATAATAGAAGACGGATATGACGCTGTTTATTATTCCTATTACTGCAAGCCACACCATGTTCGCGTTGACTGCGCTCAGGAATATCAGGAACTTGCCGACGAACCCTGTCGTGAAAGGAAGGCCTATCATCGAGAAAAGCATTATGCTGAGAGCGAGGGCCGCAAACTTGTTGTCCTCATGCAAGCCTATGTAGTCATCGATCTTTGTCCTGTTCCTGCTCTCCAGCCATGCGATTATCGCAAGCACCCCTATGAAGAGGAACATGTGGGAGAATATCTGGAACAGGCTTGCAGCTATGCCTGAAGGCGTGGAAACGGCTATGCCTATCAGTATGTACCCTGCCTGCGATATTGAGGAATAGGCGAGCATGCGCTTCACGTTCTTCTGGAGTATCGCGGTTATGTTGCCGTAGAACATCGTCAGCACCGAAAGGATCGCTATCAACAAAAATGCCTGGCTGTCTGTGATGAATACGAGTATCATTATCTGTATAAGCGCAGCGAACCCCATCTTCTTGTTTATGCCGCCGAGCATCGAGGTCGCATATGCGGACGCGCCCTCATACACGTCCGGAATCAGCACGTTGAACGGGAATATGGACGAGTCCATGCCGAGCGCGGCTATGAACAGAATGGCGGCAAATGCCACTGCAGCGCCTGTGGAATAGCTGGAAATGGCGAAGCTGCCCGTGCTTCCATAGAGTATTACCGCTGCAAAGGAGAAGACAGCTATAGAGATGGATGCCATGACGAAGAACTTTGCAGCGGACTCGACGCTCTCCCTTTTCGACAGAAGTATTATGAAGACTGAAGGTATGCTCGCAAGCTCAAGGCCTATGAATATTGCTATTATTGAAGTAGAAGCTGCGACAAGCAGCATGCCGAGGAGCGCGAATGAACCTATCAGTGCGAAGTCGTTGTAGTCGCTTGCATACCTGAATGCGAGCAGGTTCACAAGCAGCATGCCGATGGAGAAGAGCAGTGCGAAGAACAGTGAATACGGGTTTATAGTATAGGCATTCGGCACGGAGAAGTTGAAGCCCATCGCTATCCCTGCAGCGGCGTATGCTGCGATTATGAACAGCATAGCTATGTTGAACGAGAGCTGCGCCCTCTTGCTGTTGACGAGCCTTATTAGCATGTTACCGAATACCAGTATCAGCGGGAGCAGCAGCGGTATGTAATCGTAATATGACATTTTGACAACCTAGGCATAAATGTATGCGATGAAGAGGACAATCGCTATCGCAAAAAACGCGGCGTAGTAGTTTATCTGGCCCGGAGAGGCCCTTCTTATCAGGTATCCGGAGCTCACAGTGGCCCTGCCGATGTCGTCAAAGAAGGAGCTGACGTATGAATCGAAAAGCGCAGCGCCTTCCACTATCTCGAGAGAGAAGTTTGAGAAGTGCTTGTAGAATTCATTCATGGCAGGGCCCGTGTACCCAAGCCTTGCAAACCTTGCGGACTGGCCCGCCCTATTCTTCACATATATCAGGTAACACACGCCCGCGGCGATGCTGATCAAGACCATGAATGATATGGCATCGCTTATATCAGCCCGCAGAGGCAGCCCTGAGACTGCAGGCGTGAAGTACTGGCTAGAGTCGATGAAGCTGGGGAAGTAGATGAATGCGGCAGAGGCTGCAAGCGTTGCAATTGCAAGGAGAACTATCGGGAAGAGCATGCGCTTTGGCTGCGCCCTGTAATTCGTTTCGGAATCCGGATCCGATGAAGGGGCGCTTATGTAGAAGAACCACCTGAATATGTAGAAGCTTGTGCCGAAGCTTATCAGCGACAGTATCGCATATATTGGAAGGTTTGCTGCAAGGGACGAGCTTATCCCTATGCTGGAGAAGAATCCTGAGAACGGTATGAAGCCTGCAAGCGATAGCACGCCGAATGCCGTCGAGAAATACAGCAGCTTGTTCGATTTTGCACCGTTCGCTTTCCTCAGGTCTTCGTCGCCTGTCGCCTTCATCACCGAACCTGAGCTGAAGAACAGCATCGCCTTGTAGAAGCTCTGTATGAAGAAGAAGTATATCCCTGCAGTTACAGCGCCTGCGGATATCGCGACGAGCATCAAGGAGAGCTCCTGTATCGTCGAATATGCTATGACCTTCTTTATGTGGAATTCACGTGCGGCATTGAGCGTCGCTATTATTGCAGTCAATAATCCGAATGCGAGTATTACGGTAGTGAGCTTTGCATATTGGAAGAGCGGCAGCAATATAAGAATCGAGAATACCCCTGCCTTCACCATTGTCGTTGAATGGAGGAATGCAGACACCGGCGTCGGTCCTTCCATGGCGTCTATCAGCCATTCGTGGAACGGGAATTGCGCAGACTTTGTGAACGCTGCAATCACAAGGAGCACCGCGCCGAGCGTTACTGCGCCAGCAGGCGCAGACGGCAGAGCGGCGAGTATCGATGAGAATTCAAGAGTGCCGAACGTGGCGCCGAACACGCCTATAGCTGCAAGTATCGCTACGTCCCCTATCAGCACCATGGTGAGCGCCTTCCTAGACGCGACTATCGGGCCTCCGCGCGTGTTCCAGAATCCTATTAATAGATAGCTGGTGAGGCTGAGGAATTCCCATGCTATCAGGAACGTTATGAAGTTGCCGCTGAAAGAGAATGCGAGCATCGCTGCTTCGAATGCGAGTATCTCAATATAGAACCTGCGCTGCTCGCTCGGCTTGTCCATGTACCATGTAGAATAGATGTATATCAGCGGAGATATGAAAAGGATGACTCCGAGTAGCAGGTAGCTCGCGGGAGTAATCAGGGTGGTTATCGTGAATGAGAACGTGCCTGCGCTGAACCACGCCATCGACTGCGTCCCGTATTCTATGAACGGGAACGTCGCAAGCGCCACGATGCTGCCGATTATAGCTATCGGGCCCGGTACTCTTCTGTTTTTCAGCAGCGCTATCAAAAGCATCGCTGCCATTATCGGCACTAGCACGTATATCGGTTGCATACTACCACTTCATCTTTGACAAACCAGTTATGTCAAAGTTTATCCCGTTGTACTTCATGTAAACGTAAAATGTTATAAGGACGATAATCTCTGTCGCAGCCACTGCCCATATCGATATGAGCATGAGGACCGGCCCTGATGAGACTGCAGCTGTTGATGTGAAGAATGACACGAGTGCCACCAGGCTTGCCACGAGTATTATCTCGACCGCTATGATTATCGCAACGAAGTGCCTGTCAGCTGCGATGCCTGCGAGCCCTATCGCAAAGAGAATGAATGCAAGCTCTATGAAGTAAGGGAAGATCATATCACCAGTTTCCTGAACTTCTTTATTATCAGCACGCCGCCCATCGCCGTAGAGAACAGTAGGAGTGCCAATACAAACAGCATTATGTAGTCAGTGGACAGGACGGAAGCTGCGGACTGCTGGAATGTAGATGCTGAATATGTGTATCCTGGGAGAGAGAGCGCGATTGCGGTGAATGCGAGGGCGAGTATTACAGCGACAACGGCGAAGGTCCCTTTCCTCAGCATGCTTACGCCCTTAATCTCTGTCGCAACGGCTGCGATGAGGTATGCAGAAAGTCCCCCGACGAATATCAGCAGCTGGAGCAGACCTATGAAGGTCTGCCCTATCGCTGCAAAGAGGAGCGCGCTTGCGGTGAATGCGAGCGTCAGTGCGATTGCAGCATGGAGAAGCTTCTTCTGTGTAAAGACAAGGATGGCGGAGAGCGCTGCAAATATGCTTATCAGGATGTACAGCAGCTCTATCTCAGTCATGCTCACACTTTATTCAAGATCAGCAGGGTTCTTCAGCAAATCCCTTTTGTCGTATGCCTCGTAATCGTAATTCTTCGTAAGCGTCAGGCACTTCGGCGGGCATACTTCCTGGCACAGAGCGCAGAACAGGCATCTCTCTATCCCTATCTGCGGCATCTTCTTCACCCCTTTCTGCGTAACCACGTCCACCATGGTTATCGTCTTGTTAGGGCATATTATGGCGCATGCGGAGCAGCTTATGCACGTGTTCATGTCGAGCCTCAGCATGCCCCTGTAGCTGTCGGGCATCGATTCCCGCTCCTCCGGAAAGTTTACAGTGAAGCGCTTTGTGCCGATTGTTGTCTTCATGGTCTTGATGAGAGGGATTATCATTTGATCAGCCGATAAACACTATATATG
>DAIDAD010000013.1 GCA_027310795.1 Candidatus Micrarchaeaceae archaeon
ATATTTAATAATATGTGCAGCAACTCATCCATTTAGTGCTTGCATGCTTTTAAGGATATACACCGATGGCGCAGCAAGGGGCAACCCCGGCAAGAGCGCATCCGGCTATTCAGTGTATTCCGGCAGCAGGATATTATACAAAAATACTGAATACAATGGCACTGCGACGAACAACATTGCAGAGTACAAAGCCGTGATAAATGCCCTCCAGAGCGTGCTCCAGAAGATGGGCCCTGAAAATGACATTGAAATTTATTCGGACAGCAAGCTGATGGTGAACCAGATAAAGGGCAGCTACAAGGTTAAGGACAAGGGATTGATGGAACAGCACGCCAAGGCGATGAAGCTGCTTTCCAGCTTCAGCAGCTATAAGATATACGACGTTCCAAGGGAGAACAGCGGCATAGCTGCTGTCGATAAGGAATTAAACCTTTTCCTTGACAGGGCATGATATATAAATCTGGCATTGCAAGACATATTGACCGGTAATCAGCATGGCAATCAGTGAGGCGGAAGATTCATCAATGTCGAAGAAGCACGTCCCTAGCCAGACTGCGAAGGAGCTCTACAAGAAGGCAGGCACGTTCTTTGAGAACAACCAGTTCGACGAATCGATAGAGTACTATTCCAAGGCTATAAAACAGGACCCTGAATACGCGAGCGCATATTTCAACAGGGCGCTGTCATACGCCATAATGAACAAATACGAGAATGCTGTCAGGGATGCGGAAAAGGTACTGGAGATAGAGCCTGACAGTTATGACGCCCCTTACATAATGGGCGTGATAGCAGAATATCAGAAGAACTACGACGGCGCGAAGGAGTGGTACGAAAAGGCCCTAGGAAGGAAACCGGATTACGAGCAGGCGAAGTCAAGGCTCGAGGCACTGGAAGCAAAGAAAGACAAGGCGATGCCTGGACAGGCCCTTGACAAGGAGGACAATGCAAGATCTACAGTCGTTGAGGAAGGGCAGATAAGGAAGGTGAAGTGGCACGAATCGAAGATAAACTTCAACGATGTTGTTGGAATGAACAAGGAGAAGAAGCTCATATACGAGAACATAGTGCTTGCGATAAAGAAGCCTGAACTGCTCAAGGCATACGGCAAGAAGCTCGGCCTAGGCGTCATATTCTACGGTCCGCCAGGTTGCGGAAAATGCGTCAGCGCTGACATGCGCGTCCTTCTTCCAGATGGCAGATATGTTGCAATAAAAGATGTGGTGGAGAACAAAGAACCAGAGGTACTTACGCTTACTCCGCAGCACAAGCTTGCAGTAAGTAAGGTCTCAGGATGGTGGAAGCTTGAGGGCAAGCCCCTATTGAGGATAACCACCAACAGGAACAGAATTCTTGAATGCACCCCTGAACACCCGCTACTGATGAAGGATGGCACATGGGCTGAAGCATCCACACTTAAGGAAGGGGCATGCATAGGCGTGCCTCGCGACATGCGCATATTCGGCTCCATGACAATGCGCGAATGCGAGGTCAAGCTCCTCGCATATTTCATAGCGGAAGGCGGGCTCACACAGGGCAAGGCGGCATTCACCAACGGCGACGTCGAGGTCCTTGAGGACTTCCAATCCGCAGCAAGGCAGCTTGATTCCCTATTGCACATAAACGTGCAGTCGAAAGACGGAAGGATAATGACTATGTATGTGAACGGCGGCCATACGGGAGGCAAGGAAAGGAACAGAATGCAGCAGTTCCTTGACAGCGCAGGACTTTCTTTTACAAGCTCGTACGACAAGCATGTCCCTGAAATAGTATACACTTTGCCAAAGCACCTTCTTGCGCTCTTCCTCAACAGGCTATTCACAGGGGATGGCTGGTTCCAGGTGCACAAGCCACAGGAAGGGATATATGGGATCAAAAGAACAAGGACTATCGGTTATTCAAGCAACTCCGAAAGGCTGGTCAGGGACGTGCAGCATCTTCTGCTGCGCTTCGGAATACTATCTAACATTTACCATAAGGGCTCAGGCCACTGGGAGCTCATCATCTCAAGAGGCAGGGATGTGGACATATTCATAGATGAGATAGGGCTTTTCGGAAGCAAGGCTGCAGGCATGACAAAACGCAAAAACATCTGGTCAAAGATAAAAAAGAAGGGCGGCAACAAGGTGGTTTACGAAGAGATAATCAAGATAGAAAAGCTGCCTGCTCCTGATTACGTTTATGACCTAACAGTTGAAGATACGCATAACTTCATTGCAAACGAATTCTTCGTCCACAACACCTATTTCGTCAATGCAATCGGTGGGGAGACAAAGTCAAAGGTATTGATAGCGGCGATAAACGAGATAGTGGACATGTATGCGGGAAATACTGAGAAGAACATGCATGCGATTTTCGAGCAGGCGAGGAAGAACACCCCGTGCATAGTCTTCTTCGACGAGCTTGACGCGCTAGGCGTCAAGAGGGGAGGAGACGGCGGAGGTGGCGGAGAGGGCCAGAGCTTCATGAGGATGGCAGTCAACCAGTTCCTGCAGGAGATGGACGGCGTTGAGAAGAACCCCGAAGGCATATTCATAATAGGCGCAACGAACCAGCCATGGGACATAGACCCTGCACTGAAGAGGAGCAAGAGGTTCGGCGAGTCTATATACATCCCGCCGCCGGACTACAAGACGAGGAAGAACGCATTCATATACAACACAAAGAATATGCCGCTTGCAAACATATCATACGGCAGGCTTGCCAGGGCGACGACGGGGTTCTCGCAGGCAGACATAGAGGAGATATGCGACAAGGCAGCGCTCATACCTGCTGCCGAAGAGGACAGGACGGGAAAGCGGCGCAATATAACAATGGCGGACTTCCTGAGCATGATCAAGAACAGAGGCAACACCCTTGATGAATGGTATTCGATGATAAAGAAGGAGATAATATCAAAGACAGAGGTCCAGATAGTCGACGGGAAGAAGCAGGAGATAGTGAAGGAGGGCAAGCTATCATCGGAGGAGAAGGCAAGGTACAAGCCGCTGATCAAGGACGTTAAGAGGAATTCAAACCCGGTTTACGGCAGCGTTAAGAAATTCATGAGGCTCTTTGCGCTGCATGTTTTCTAGAAGGAAAGCGGGCATATGTTTAAATTATTAACTCGTGAGTAGGTTCTTGTTCTTCAGCTGCAGGCGACGAGTGGTTGTTTGGCGATCAAAGAAAGCATAACCAGCATAAATGATTTATCGCAGGGAAGGGGAAGCCTTGACAGGATTGCCCTCAAGGAAGTCATAAGGAAGAAATGGGAGTCCGAGTTCGACCAGGGGAAAGCACCAAGCAAGGAAGTGAAGGAGCAGCTTGGCGTGCATGCGTCGAACATGAAGGGCATACTGAACAATTACGATTACGAGATATTCTGCATGCCGAACATAATTGCAAACACAAAGTCCATGTCAAAGCCTGAGGTCAAGGAATATCTGAAGCACATGGAGGCGCTTGCCGTTGGTTATTCCTCTGTGTTCAACAGCGACCTTGCAACGCTTATCCTGATAGGCATAACCTGCAAGTCAAGGAACGTGCATTCGATAGCAAGGTACTACGAAACACTCTCTTTCGACATAAGCAAACGCATATCGCGCTATGAAAAAATGCTGCAGAAGAATTCGGACTTTGCAAGCAGGATAAACTACGAGATAAAGACAGCAGAATCAGGTTTCTTCAGATTCCTCAGGAAGAAGAGGGTGACCAGGTTAAGGACAAGGGCGAGCGCAAGGTCAATAAAGATAAAAAAGATACAGGGAAAGCTTTCAAGGTACGGTGAGGTAAAGGCGAAGATGTCAAGATGACATTACTTCTTGAAGAACCTTACTCTCACAACAGGCTTGTTCTCAAATTCGCGCAAAGCGGTATATGCTATGAAAGAAAAGAGGAGCAACTCAAGCCCTATCTTCTTTTCCACTACACCACTTAAATGAAACTTCAGGCTACTCCGCCGAAGGTTGCAGAGGGCATGGCTGCATCAGGCGGATAAGC
Source organism: Candidatus Micrarchaeaceae archaeon (assembly GCA_027310795.1). Classification (GTDB taxonomy): domain Archaea; phylum Micrarchaeota; class Micrarchaeia; order Micrarchaeales; family CABMGC01; genus JAKAUU01. The sequence continues at coordinate 3,976 of DAIDAD010000013.1, forward strand.
CCTTATCCTGAACCAGTAGAAAGGACCAGAGGCGGCATTCGCCCCCTGGTTGTTGACGACGCCCATGCCTTCGCTGCCTGAACTTCCGGAGCTGAAGTTATAAGTCAAAACGCCATAGTCGTAGCTCACATAGTTTTTTATGCTGCTTGCCGCCGGGTAGTATACCGAGTAAACATGCTGACCCGACAAAATACCTGTGGCCTGAGGAGAAAGTACAGTGACTGTGTATGCTCCAGCGCCTGTGTAATACACATCCGGCCCGCTTGTAACATACAGATAGCCATTAACAGGGTTTACAGCTACTTTTGTAGAAGGAACTCCAATGTCTGTCCGGTCCACAACCTCGTTGATGGTTGTGTTTATTATGTCTATGTTGTCCTTGTTCCAGCTTGTAGTGTACAAAGACTTTCCGTCGGGAGAAATCGCTATGCCGTCAGGCTGCGAATCGACGTTTATGCTATTCGTTATAGTGTTCGAAGCCACGTTTATCTGCAATACATTGCTGTCCCCTTCATTTACGACATACGCTGTGCCGCCGTTTGACGTGAAGGCAAAGCCCCTTGGCGTTGTGCCTACGGCAAGGGTGGCCAGCACCGTATGCGTTGATGGATTTATAACATATACTTTTTTGTTCGAGTCTGAGGCCACATATATAAGCCCGCTTGAAGGCACTGTGCCAACGGCTGCGGGCTCCCCTGCGGTGCTTATGTGATTTGAAATGCTATTGTCAGGTACAACAGCATAGTACGTCAAGCCAGTATTTTTAGACCCCCAGTAAACCGTATCGCTTCCCAGATCAGATGATACGCCTGCGGCCTGGCCTGTACCGGTTATTGTGTTAACAACGCTGTTTGTCTTAGTGCTTGTTATGTTCACCCAGTAAGTCGTATATCCGCTCACATAAACATAGTTGCCATCAGGAGTCACTGCGACTGCATAAGGGCCTTTTCCTATAGCGATATTCTTCAGCACAGATTCAGTCGACGTGCTTATTATAGTCAAAACGTTCCCTGTGCCTATGCCTCCTGCGCCAAACCCCGCGGTATACGCATACTGGCCGTTCGGGCTTACCGCTATTCCCAAGTCCTTGTCTGTAGTTGTTATGGTAGCCACGGTGTTAAGGTAATATCTCAGCATCAAACTGCCTCCGGGGAACTGGCTGCTGCCGAATGCGTTGCCTGCCAATGCGCTCTGCAGCTCCCACGCAGGGCCTGAATTTCCCGACGTGCTCACATAGCCGAAGAGCTCAGGGTTTGAATTTGACGCAGAAGGCACGGTCCCGTAGAAATCAAGTATCTGGTTCAGATTCTGCCCGTATTTAGCTGAGCTTACAGCATAGCTGCTCGACGCCGGGATGGCCAGTCCGTTGTTTACTACTGCTCCTGAGCAGGACCAACCTGAAGGGCACGCACTGCCTGCAAAGTCCTGATAAGCTGTGAACACGACATTGCCGTCATCATAAGCTGCGTATGGCGTGCTTAATGTAGGCGCCTCTCCTGTAGGGCCCGCTGCGGACAGTACACTGCTTGTCATGAAATTCATATATATCAAAATGCTGTTACTCGCGGCTATGCCGTTTGGCAAGTTCACCCAGACAATTGTGTTTGTAGAGGAGCTTGAAGCCCCCGACTCGACCCACGCGTTAAGCACAGTGCCGCTGTCTCCAGGGCCCGTTGTGAACTCGACATTGTCCCAGTTGCTGTTTATGTACGATGCATAAGTTGCGCTGTCAACAGTTATCATGTCCTGGAAAGGCGCAGGGGTCGCAGTCGGTTGCGAGTTTGTAAGCGTTATCGGCACATAGAACACGTTGGTTATCGTAGAGGTAGAAGTTGACTTCAGGGACGTGGTTGTCGTTGAAGTGGAGCTTGTAGAAGAATAAGTGGAGAGTATCTGGGGAACTATCGTCTGCGTCACAAAAGTCGAGAATGAGCCTGTGTAGGTTACGTTCTGGAAAGTGCATTGCGCCGTGTACACGTAATACAGCGGAGAGTTGCAGTAGCCTGCTCTGACTATATATGACCCGATGACCTGCTGGCTGTTTTTCCTTATCCCATTTACAGGGGCTATGCATGTCACCTGGTTCGCAGGAAGTATCAGCGACGGAGTGCATGTGCCTGCGTATGTCACATTGCCTATTATTACATTGGCTCCAAGTACATTCACAGGTACGCTCTGCTGGTTCTTGAGATACAGGAAGACCATCGAATTGCCTGCTATCGTGTTTGAAAAGAACTGCGCGTTAAGGCAGTAGAACCCGCTGAACGCGTTGCACTGCACGTTCTGCAGCGAGCCCTGCGATGTGAAGGCGAGCAATAGTATGAAGGCGAGGAACAGTGCGGCTATTATCAGCATGAACCCGTAGACGGAAAGGAATTCAATCGCTGTTTGGCCCTTCATGGTAATCATGTGATGTGCTAATTTAATTAATATGATTAAATGATAAACTTTATATTGTTGTATAAGTGATGCCTTGAGATTGATTTCAAAGCCAAAGAAGAAGCTGGGGCAGGTTTTCCTTGCGAATGAAAGAATCGCAGAGATAGAGGCGATGCACGGTGAGAACAAGAATGTCATCGAGTTAGGCCCAGGATACGGGATGCTGACTAAAAAACTGTGTGAAAAGGCAAAGCATGTAGTCGCAGTTGAAAAGGACGCAGAATTATATAACATGCTCCTTTCTGAAATTGCGCATGACAACCTTACGCTAATCAATGCAGACTTCTTCAAGATTAAAACGGACATTGTCAAGGAATTCAGGATAGATATAATGATATCAAACATACCATACGTGCTGTCCAGCAAGGTTATAGGCTGGCTCATTGAAAAAAGGATGCAGGCTGTGCTCTGCCTGCAGAAGGAGTTTGTGGAACACATGCTTGCAGAACCAGGCAGCAAGAACTACTCGAGGCTGAGCGTCATGTCATCGCTTCAATTCCGCATTACAAAGATATTCAAAGTAAGCAGAGGCAACTTCAATCCGGTGCCGAAGGTCGACTCGGCAATAATATACCTGAAGCCTTTGGGAAAGCCGATTACCAGGAACGAGGCAATGGCAATAAGCCTGCTCATGCAGCACAAGAAGAAGACCCTGAGGAACGCGGTTATTGATTCACGTCGCAGTCTGGAAATCTCAAAACCCACCGCATCTGAAATTGCAGAAAAGCTTGATGCACGCTCATCAAGACCGTTCAGCATGGCTCCTGAGGACATACTACGCGCAGCAAGGCGCATCATTGAGTTAAAGAATCAGAATGAGTAGTAAGCGTCGCCGAATTCCTTAAGGGAAGTGCTGTTCTTCACGCTCTTAAGGAACTTTTTCTCAGCATCAGCTGCCTTCTCCTTTCCAAGTACTGCCTTGTAGTGCATCGGTATGAACACGCCTGCGCTTATTCTCTTTGAAGCCTCTATCGCCTGGTAGACATCCATCGTATATACGCCGCCGATTGGAAGGAGCGCTATGTCGCAGTCAATACTTGCCATTTCCTCTATGTTGTCTGTATCGCCAGGATGGTATATCCTTTTGCCGTTCGCCTCTAACATGTAGCCGACCCAGTTGTTCTTTTTTGGATGGAACTGCAGCCTTTCCTTCTCATTGTTGTATGCAGGCACGGTCCTGAATCTTATCCCGTTAGAAGTGTAGCTCTTATCCGGCTCAACTCCCTTTGCATTCCCCTCAGGCACGCCCTTCACCGAATCATGCGGTATGAATACCTCTGTGTTCTTTTCAGAAACAGCTTTTATGTCATCAACACTGAAGTGGTCAAAATGCGGGTGCGTAACGAGTATAAGGTCTGCCTTGCGTTTGAATGCAGTTGCCCTGAAAGGGTCTATGTAAACTGTCTTTGACCCAGCATTTACCGCGAAAGAAGCATGGCCCAGCCACGTGATGTAATCAAGTTCCATTCAACCCAACTGGAAGTGCGTCTAAATCTTAAAACCTTTTCCGTTTCAAAGTGATAAGAAGGTATTATGCCCTTTGTCGAACTTGAAGAAGCCTATCCTCTCGAACTGCACAGTCTCGGAATCATTAAGATTTGAGGCGTAGTTCTCCACATACCCGTTCACAACAGTCATGCTCTCCTTGTTGAACTTGCCTTCAGACATAAGATTGCTTATCATCGTAAGAGATGCTTCATGGAAGTTGCCTTTCGAGGCCCACTGCATTTTAATGCCGTCGGTATTGCCAGCTCCTAAATACTCTGCCTTCACTGAATTGCCCTCTATGCTTGAGACCTTTGCGCTGAGCGCGCCCTTGAGCCTGAAAACGATACCTGGCTTCAGCGAGGCAAGGTCGCTGCCGTCTATGTAGTACTCGTTCCCGCACGCATACTCCCTGTATCCCATGTCAATGCTTGGGTGGAGCGGCATCTTCACATAAATGTCTGAAATGCCTGACACGCTTACGCCTGCAGGGTTCCTGACGAAGAACAATCTCTTTGAACTGCTGTCAATGATTTTTCTGTTGTACGTTAAAAGCTCATCCATGCTCGCCCTGCTCTCGACCCTGCTTATACCGAACTTAAGGACAAACTCCCTTATCGCCTCCGGGCGTATGCCACGTTTTCTCAAGCCGGATATCGTGGTAAGCCTTGGGTCGTCATATCCCTTCACATATCCCTCATCAATGAGCGCATTTATCTCCCTTTTATGCGTGGTGCTGCCCTTTATCTCGAGCCTTGAGATCTCATGCACCCTTGGCTTCCTCATCTCAAGAATTTCAAGCAGTTTGTAGTACAGTTCATCCCTCAGCTCGTACTCCTTGCTCCTTACAGCGTCAGTGACCCCTTTTATGGAATCGATCACCGGGGTGTTGAAGTCATAGGAAGGCCATACTGTGTACTTTGTCCCTTGCCTATAATGCTCTTCCTTCTTTATCCGGAAAAGCACTGGGTCGCGCATCGCAGTGTTAAGCGACGACATGTCCCCAATGAACCTGAGCGAAGCCTCACTCTCAGAGAACTTCCCATTCAACATATCCTTCCAATAGCCGAGGTTTGCGCCTGCCCCGTGCTTCCTGTGCCCGCATTCTGTCCCTGCCCCTCTTTTGCTGCGCATCTCCTCGCTGCTGCAGAAGCAGACGTATGCCTTGCCTCTCAGCATCAGCTTTTCAGCGCACTCGTATTCAAAGTCGAGATTGTCGCTTGCATAGTATTCATCTCCATATTCTATGCCAAGCCATTCTGAATCTGCCTTTATTCCATCAACGAATTCCTGCTTTTCCTTTGCAGGGTTCGTGTCGTCGAAGTAAAGGCCGACCGAACCTTCATAAGCCTTTGCCAGTTCAGCTGCTATAAACGCAGCCTTTGCATGGCCGATATGCATGTAACCGCTGGGCTCAGGCGCGAACCTTGTCCTGAACAGGCCTTTGGCTGCACCATCAAGTGCGAACTTCGGAGACGACGTCCTTGCTACCTTTTCAGAGTACTCTTTGCCGAATTCATCTTCATAAGAAGCGTATTCTTTATCAAGAGAGGCTTTGTCAAGGGCATTCACCTCCTTTACAACGGAAGCCACCTGTCCACTTAAACTCTGCATGTCCTTCTTCAGGCCATGATTCAGGGACAAGACCTTTGCAAGCACTGCAGATTCACGCGCACTGCCGTGCTCTGCAGCGTTCTTCACCGCGTATTTCCTTATAAGCAGCTCAACATCTCTCATGTGCTAAACCCTGCTTATTGTAATGCCTCCGTATATTATGCCGTTCTGAGTTATCAGCGCAGAGGCCCTTACAGGAATTCTGATTATCGCATTCTGCGTAAGGCTGAGATCTACCTGCTGCTGTGCAGATGCCGCTGGAACCGAGATTCGTATCTTCTGACCCTGCACGCTCATGTTCAGAAGGCTAGGCAGAGTCACTGTCGCCAATGTACTGAATGAGGTGCAGGCCGTGCCGTTTGCGCCGATTGCTTTGTATATATTCTGGTAAATTGCATACGAGTTCAGATTCCCCGGTGCTATCTGGAAGCCAGAAGAAGAAGCAGAAGAGCTGAGCGCAGAGCCGTTCGCCTCAAGTGCAGAAGCAGCAGCATCAACCTTGTTGAAGGTCTCATTCTGCAGGCTTTTCTGGCAGCTCACGTTCACGAAAAGTATCCCGTTATATCCTGTGACAGTTGCATTTGCAAAGCCCACTGCATAATAAGTGGCAACATTCACGCTCGTGCTGGTGCTGTTCTGCGCACTATTGCTTGCGAATGCAGCATAGGAGCTGAGGAATATCAGGGCCACGAACAATGCGCCCAGGAATTCAATAAGTTTTTTCCTGTCCATGCAAAAGGCCTATACGTATTTATATAGCATATTTTAAATATAAGCCATACAATACAGATAAGTGATTTCATGCCGTTCTCAAACGGAGATTTTGTAACAATAGACTAT
>DAIDAD010000014.1 GCA_027310795.1 Candidatus Micrarchaeaceae archaeon
GTCTCGAGCAAAGGCCCCCTACCGAAAAGCTTATATATCTCACAAGTATACAAAAGTATACTAAAGTAAAAGAGTGAGTATGTGAGTATAAATGAATACCTGAGATACAATGGCGCATTCAGGTCCGTGTGCACGAAGATACCTTTCATAGGGATAGTTGCTTTCCTTGTATCCGCAAAGTACACCTACGCAACTGCGTTCTCCTTTGACATAATAAGCACGCTCTCGTATGTGCAGACGCTGCTTATGCACGTAGGGCCGCTGCTCAGCGCCCTGTTGTTCATAATTGCAGGCATATTCTATGCGATAGGGCAGCTATTTCCATCGTACCAGAGAGCCAGCTTCCATACTACTGCCATAGACATAATAATCGGCGCGATAATAGTCGCAGTGCTCTCTGTCGCTTCCAATGGCTTCGCGCTTGCATCAACGCATCTCCTGACGAACATCACGATAGCCAATGTGACGTGAATAGATGAACATACTGCCTTTCGGCTATTACGGGTTCAGCATAGCCGTTTATGTCATAGGGATAATGCTCTCTGTAGCAGGAATATCCTTGGGCCTAGGGTACGCGGCGAACAAGAGGAACCTGAAGGAGTTCGGCAAAGAAGAGATATACCAGTCAATAATCAACGGCGCACTGGTAGGCGGCATGATACTCCTCTTTTCCGGCAACGGGCTGGTAAATGGAGTGATAAACCAGATAACCCTGTATAATTCTACCACAATGACCTGCCAGTCATACATGTCGCAGAATGCAGCTCTCTGCCTTGCCTACAATTACCTCTCAGGAAGCGGATACACATTCATGGGCACATTCCATCCTTCAATACTGTCATCTGTCACTGGGCTCATGGTCGGACTGCTCGGGCTGAACACAGTCCTGGGCGTGATAGCCTCTGTGAACATAAACCTCGTGATAGTCAGCATATCCCTTGGCCCTGTAATCAACCCGCTGATTTCCCAAATAATGTACTTTGTGCGAATACTTACGACAATATCTATGAGCGTGCTTGTGCAGTCATCAATACTGATATTCATAGCCCTTACGTGCGTCAGCGTAATACTGCCAACCGGACTTATACTAAGGTCATTCTACCCGACAAGGAAGATGGGCGGCCTGCTCATAGCTGTTTCAATAGGGCTGTACGTGGTGCTCCCGCTCTCTTATGTGATGAACGCGATGATAGCAAATTCCTACAACAACATAAACGGAAACAACAGCATAGTAACACTTTCATCAAGCGCATCGAACTTCAAGAACACACTCATCAATTTCCCGCAGATAAAGAACCAGTCAAATTATGGCAGTGCGCTTTCGTTTGTAAGCACCATAACGAGCGGAATATCGGGAATATCAAATTACTTCTCCGGAATTGTAAACTGGCTGGTGGGCAGCATAGCATACTTCATAATATACTCATTCATACTCCCGGGCTTCAGCCTGATAATCACCATAGTCTCCATAAGGGAGCTTTCTGTAATCCTCGGCTCGGAGGCATTCTTCGACCTGTTCAGGGTGATGTGAATCATGGAAGACATAAACAAGCTTAACAAACTGTATTCCTATGCGTTCTACGCAGCAGGCGTCGCCGCGATAATCGCCGCAGCGACATTATCAAATGGCATATTTCTAGTATCAGGCGCACTTCTGGTCCTGATCGCTGCGATATACCTGAATTCAGGCCACATGGTGAACAACCTGCTTATCAAAAAGTCGAAGATGATACTTATTCAGAATGGCTACCAGCTCGGAAGAAGCCTTTCTTCGGCAGTAAGGAAGGACGGGGATTCGTACACCGGCGTTTCCATAGCCATATTCAGCATAACAAAAGCCGTAGACGGCAGAGACGCTTTTGAACCGATAATCAACAACATAAGGGACCCTTTCGAATTCTCAGTATCAATGAAGGAAGTCGACAAGCAGCGCCTTGTGGAATCTCTTGAGACGAAGAAGAGGATGAAAGAGATACACCTGTCTAGAGTCAACCCAAAGACTTACAACAAGGCGAACCAGATACGCAAGGAGCTTGAGATAATAAACAAGGAAATCGCAAACATAACAAAGGGAGACAAGTCATTGGAGATAATCGTAAAGCTGAAGTCCATCAAAGCCTCGAAGGACAGGATTGAGGCAGAGCTCGAGCCGCCGAAGAGCCTTGCCAGGATAGCCAATGCTTTCTGCACGGCGTTAGGGCTTGATTATAGGATGCTGTCCGGAGAAGAGCTCATGGAAAACCTTGCGTGACTCTATGAAAACAAATGGGATATACACGTCAAAAACCGCATCGATGCTAATCAACATGCCGTATACTCAGGAGCCAAACTCTGCAGAGCTTGCATCAGAATCAAGAAACGGGATATTGATTGGCAGCTCTTACAAGATGAACGTGCCGATATTCCTTAATTTTGACTCGCTGTTCAACCCGCACATATTCATAGTGGGCATGACTGGCAGCGGTAAGACGTACCTGATGAAAAGCCTGCTGATAAAACTGCACATGGTGCTCGACACAGCTGTCATAATAATAGACTTGACAGGGGAATACCTGGAGATAGCAGATTCGATAGGCGCAGAGCATGCAAACATGGCAGAGCTGCAGAAGCATGAATCCATGGACCTGTCGGAAACCATATACTTCGGATTAAACGAAATGAAGGAAGAGGAAAAGGTTTCAAACTCATCAAAAATACTCAGGATGATTGCTTCAAGCATGAGAAAGAATGTGGAGCGCAGGCAAAAGCAGGTGTCCGTGCTCCTCGATGAGAGCTGGAAGCTGCTGGGAAAAAACGACGACCTTGAGATAATAGTGAGGGAAGGGAGGAAATACGGCGTTGGTCTGCTGCTTGCATCGCAGCTGCTGGAAGACATGAAAAGCGAGATAGTGTCAAATTCTGCCTCGATATTCATCTTCAGGGTGCAGGTAAAGAAGAGCGCAGAGAACATAGCAGCAAACTACAGCCTCGGTCAGGAATACATCGATATGATACAGGAGCTGAATCAAGGGAGCTGCTTATTCATAAAACTCGGCAAGGGCAACAAAAGGGCCATAACTGTGATAAAGAGAGTATCAGGGATTGCGATAAACCCTAAAAAGGGCATAAGAATCGGTGGAAAAATGGAAATCGAGATGGACACTGAAAGGCTTCAGGCCATGGTGAACAGGCTGTGTGCGACAGACGAAGGGAAAATGATCATGTCATACGTGGGCTCAAAACAGGGCCTCCGGCTCAGCGAGCTGATATCAGAGCTGATAGCGCATGGCGCAGACCGCAGGGCTGTGCTTTCAGAATTAAGGAAGCTCAAGATAAACGATGCAGACCTTGCAGACGCATTCTCAGACGCAGTTTCTTCAATCTCAAAAGGTGCAGTAAATGAAAAATGAGCGCAAATACAAGATAAACTATAAGATGTTGATACCTGCAAAGGCGAATTCCAGCATAAAACAGATTGTAGCATCAATTCCTGAATCACGCAGCGCTGAAAAAGAATCGGCCAACTGCATCAGTTTAGTATCAGAGCACGATGGCAGGCAATCCTGTATTTCATTATACACCGACAAAATAACAATCGGCCTTTTCTCAGACGAGGTGCTGGAAAATCCAAAGAGGGACATGCTTCTAAGGCTTCTCTCAATCTTCAGCAAGGTAGGCCAGCACTACCAGATAAGCCTGTCTGACATATACGCTGACCTGGTAGAATCGCTTGCAAAGGGCCAGATAGGATATTACCTGAACAGAATATCAGAAACAAACAAAAACGAGTATTCTGACATAATACTCGCAAAACGCATAATCGGCCTTAAAGCAGAGAACACCATGATCAATGCTAAATACGTGCAGGCAAAGGACAAGCTTGCCAGGCTTGCCCCTGAAATAATCATAGCAAAGCACGGCCATGAAACAACCATGCAGGAAATAACCGTGCAGACAGGCTTAAGCATAGAAGAGGTAAAAACGGCACTGAACGAGCTGCCAAAAATGGGCTATAAGGTGCTGGAGTCAAGGAACAGGAAGCTCAGCGTGATGAAAACATGACCAGCATATTCCTGTACTACTTGTCGCAGTTCTATCCTTTGGCAATCGGGATTGCCCTATTCCTGGGGCTGAAGTCGTTAAACCTCTTTAAGCATAAAACTAGGTTCAGCCTAGAAAGTTCGGATGCAAGAAGCAGCAGCATCGATGAAAATACGTTCCCAAGCACCGGCACGTATTGCTTATCTGACGTTTCTGAAGGGATAAAAATGAAAAATGCAGAATTCCTTTACCCGCTGCCAGATAAAGGGCTTACATTTTTCAGGGGCCATGTAACATCTTCGGAAAACCCGAGGGAAGCGGTTTTCTCACAGCTGATAAATGACACGCTGATTATCAACGGGTCAAGGAAAAGGCATCCAGGAAACAAGACCTTTGCAGATGTAGGATTCAGGAAATTCGGGATAATCGATCTAAATCACATCAACAAAGAAACAAGCTTACCAGATCCTAAAACATCACTAAAACTATTCTCGCCAGATAAAGAAAAGTTCCTTTCTTCGCTGCTGAAGCCCGGCATGTACTCTGAATTGCTGCTGAACAGCGCTTTAAACTATGGCTTGGAAATTGTGTGATGAAGATGAACGATATTGCATATGCGTTTAAGCTTGCAGGAGAAGTTTTTACCATACTGATTTCGCTCCTGTCTGTTACAATAATGTATGCAGGCAGTTCAAGTAAGGCCGCACAGATAAATCCCACCTTGTTAAGGCAGCTAATCGTGTTCTTCCTTCTGGCAGCGCTGTCTTCTGCAGTATATCTGGTGATTGCATGAAGTACCTCAATTATAAACAGCATTCAAGAGCAGAAAAGTATGCAAGCCTGCTACTGGCATACGTGAATTCTGAGATAACATTGCTTGTAATTTCAATCACTTTCAATCTTGACATATACTTAATATCTGCAGTCTCAATCGCAATACTTGCAGCACTGGTATTCGCAAGAAACAGGATCTACAGCAACATAGGCAACTATTCATTAATCACGCTTCCGAACCTGCTAGCGCTTCTGCTCATATTTGCCATAAAGTGACTGCCATGAAAGATATCAAGTGCCTGTCCATAGCATCTGTGCCTTCAGGGACAGAATGCTCATCCATAATAGACTCTGCATTAAACTCCAAGTTCATAGCGCTTCACGATTTTTCTAATTCACGAACTTTCCTGATATCGGAATCGGACCAGATAAAAAAAGCGCTGTCAAACCTCGGCATATCTACACATGAAGAAGAACCATCGGCATTGCAGCCTGCTTCAAAGAGATTCGTCGCCCTCATAGTATACCTGTTTGAAACCCAAACCAAACAGTATTACAGGGACCAGCGCTCAAATGAAAGCTGCCTGGAAGGAATATACCAGGCGCTTAACGGCACAGAATCAAGTCTATTCATCGCTTTCTCTCCATCTGATCTAAAGCATGCGACAGGAATCAAGGCAGGCATAGAGAAGGATATCAGTGATATGGATGTCAGGGTCACCAGAAGCATAGCAATCAAGGGGATAAGCCAGAACTCATCATCACAGGCAGATGTATACTACGGGTCAGACAGGAAAAGGGCGCTGCTGTCGATGCTCAACATGGTGAATGACATCATAATGAGCAATGGCTGCTCGTATAAGATATCTGTTATCATAGAAGACGCTGCAGGGGCTGAGAAAACAGTGCAGTACATAAAAAGCAAGCTTTTGGTGCTTGATGAATTATCAATAACCGCAGACGGCATCGAGGAGCTATACAAAGCTGTAGACAGGATCAACGGCATACCATTCTCGAATGAGAGATGCGCCAAACTGCTTTTCTTTTCAGACAAAGTGAAAAAACCGCCTAAAATAAACACAGCATTCTCAAGCAGCAAAGGCGACATAATCGTAGGCAACTATGTGCACAACGGGATACGGGCGACAGAAACGCCCCTTTTCATAAACAAGGAGACGCTTAACCTCGGCGCAATAGTCTCCGGACTGCCAGGTTCTGGAAAGACGGCGTCAGCAAAGAGCATAATAGGCCAATTGACAGACAACAAGGACACAAAAATAATAATAATCTCTCCTAACGACGAATGGAACAATTTTGGCTATTCAAACGGCTTGGAAGTCATCAAGATATACGATTCAAACACGCAGATTAATTTTTTCAGGTGCAATGACAAAATCAACGTTGAGAGATTTTATGAGGACTTAAGCATGCTTGTCGCTTCAGCGTCAAATGCAGGCCCGTACAGGAATTCCATAGAGAAAGTCCTTCTGTCAGCGTTCAACAAATCATACAAAAACGGCAAGGACCCCGACCCGAACGTCGTATATTCCAACATAGAGCTTGCGGTCATAGAGCAGCATGCCAAAGTGACGAATGTTTCAGTGAAATACACAAAACACGGCGAAAACATAAAAGCCGCGCTCCAGAACCTCAGATTGATAATATCAAGGCCAGAGTTTGCTTATAACAATGGCATCGATTTCAGCTTCATAATCGACAAGGGCGCAGTCTTCGACCTGTCAAAAGTGAGCAACAACATGAAGCCATTCTTCTACGCCTTGATCCTGAATCAGGTATACGGCTTTGCAGAGTCATTCGACATATATGGCGACGACAAGCTGCGCATGCTGATATGCCTTGAAGAGGCGCAGGTCGTATTCAACAACGACATAAGCTCTGCGGCGAACCAGGATCTTGAGAACAGAATACAGAACTTCAGGAAGAAGGGGGTGGGGCTCTTCCTCCTTACGCACAATGCGACGGACATAAGCCCGAGGATACGAAGATTATTGCAGTTCAAGATGTATTTCAGGCAAAGTTCTGACGTTGCAAAGTACGCGGCGAACGACCTGATCTTCACCGGCGACTCGGAAGACGATGCGATAGACAAGCTGAAAGTGCTCGGCCAAAGAAACTGTGCAGTGAATTACATAAGCATAGAGGGCGGCAGGAAGATTCCGGAAAGTTCAATATTTGTGGAGATACCAGATGTGGAAGAACCTGACATCATGCCAGAAGAGGTGCATGTGCCAAGGAGCAATAAGCTGTCAGAAACAACATTCACTATGAGGAATAAGGATGGCGTTATTTCAGGGGCGAATGTCCAGTTGATGTATCTTGGAGAGAAGATATCAGAAGGCACTACCGACATGGAAGGCAGGATATCTTTCAATGACATGCTTATCGGCAAGGAGTACAGGCTTGTGTTGCTAGGGGAAAAGAAAAAGGATTCAAAGAGATTTCACGTATGGGGAGGCAAGGCAGAGGAGCTGGTCATCTAGCAAGCCTTCTCTGGCGCACCGCCAGCTTAAGCAGCGTGCTGTTCTCCACCCATGTATTTATCGGTATGTCCATCTTCTTCGCTATGAAATCAATGGCGTTCCTTTCGCTGCCGAAGTGCAAAGGCTCCTTCTTTAGTGCTTCTCTGACATGCTCGCGCACGTTCCATACTCCAACTGGCATTATGTATCCTGAATGCGCTTCCCTGAGTATAACTACACGCGCCTGTTTCTCCATCTTCAGGAGCAGTTCCGAAGAGGCAAGCCGCGCAGCATAATAACAACCGCCTATTTCAGCGTATTTGCTCCTTCCCTTATAAGGTTCGTAAGAAGAGAAAATCTGTATGTTGCCGCTCTCCCTGTTCCATGTGGTATTAGGGTACCATGCTTCCACAAGCTCGTACTCCCACGAACCCGGGAACATGATTATGAGCCATCTGTTGTCAAGCGCGTCATTCTGGTAGACAAGCACCTCTTCCAAAGGATCGTTCTCCTTTACGCCCTTCAGATTGTTCTTCGACAAAGTGTCATCGACCGCGGTTATGCTCCATCGCGTTGGCACGAGCTTCCGGTTCCTGCCTATCCCAAGCGCGCCTGCAGAGACAGCTTTCTGTATCTTCGAGACCTCAATGCCTTTCGAGTAAAGCTCAATCATCGCACCGCTGGCAGCAAGGTCCGTGTCGGAATATGCCTTCTCCACCGTCTTATTGACTTTGCCCCCTTCAAGTTCCATCGACTTAAGCACTGCGCTGGGGCCGAAAGGCTGTGAATTCTCATCAAACCTTATCCGCATGTCAGGCCTCTTTGAAAATTCCTGCCTGACAAGCTCATATTTATCGGAAATGGCGAGCTCCTTGACCATCTCCTCTATCCTCCCAGTGTCCGCGTTCTTCACATTCGTGCGGTGCATGCCGCGTACAAGCATGGACCTGAACTCTACTATCTCTTCTATGCTCTTGCCTACCCATCTCTCAGGCGAACCCATTATCGATGTATCACCAGTCCTTGGAGGAACAAGCGGGCCTATGTATACATTTGGATAGCCCATCCTACCTATGAATATATCAGGCGGCGAAGACCCGTAGACCTCATTTCCGCTCACAAGGCTAAGTACTTTTGACCTGTAATAATCCTTGAGGAAAGCGGAGCTCTTCATATTTTTGTATACGGCTCCACTTCTCACAATGTTCATAAAAACCAGCAACCTGTTTATTATATGCCTTACAGATATCTGGCTATGAAGGATTATAAATCAGTCAAATCAGAAGGCATAATCGCAGTAATAATATGGAGGGACAAGGTATTGCTGCTAAAGCGCAGGAACATCCCGTTCATATTCAACCCCGGCATCTGGAGCTTCGTCACAGGGAGCAAAAAGAGGAATGAGGATTACATAAGTGCAGCTTACAGGGAGATACACGAAGAAACCGGCATAAAAAAGAATGAGCTGAAACTGCTGAGAAAGCAGGCAAATATCACATTATTTGACCCGAAGAAAAGGAAGAAATGGAGCACCTGCTTCTTGATATTCAGGTCGGAAACCGGCATAGTAAAAATAAACATAGAAAATTCAGGCTGGAGATGGGCAGAACTTGATGAAATAAGAAAAGGCAAGGATTATACGAATATCTTTCTAAATAAAAGTGCTGCGATAAAGGCAATATCTGGGTGTATGCATAATGCAAAACGCGTTAAAGAGGTATAATCATCTGTTCAATATAGAAAAGAGGATAAGTTCCGCAGTAATCATAAATTCAGGGTCGCAGGATCCCAATTTCTATTACTTCACAGGGTTCAGGAGCGGACTCTTCGAATCAAGCATACTGATTGTAAGGAAGAACAGCGCTTCTTTACTGACTTACGAACTTGAATACCAGGATGCAGTAAAGCAGAAGTTCAGGGGCCTTGAAGTAATCAACATAGCAGCAAATCCAGAAGCTGCAAAGAAGGTACTGGACAAGGCGATAAAGGGGAAAAGCATAGGGATGAACGGAAGCTTCCTGCCTTTCGGCTACTACGATTCAATAGAAAAGAGGCACAAGCCCAAGAAGATAATAGATATATCAGAATCGCTGACAAAAGCCAGAATGATAAAAGACGACGAGGAAATAGCAAGCATAAGAAAAGCAGCTGCAATAACAAAGAAAGCCATGGTTCTCATACAGAAGCATTTCAAGGTAGGAACCACCGAAAAGGAAATTGCAAGAAGATTCAACCAGATATCCGCAGACCTAGGGTCGGAAATGCCTTCTTTCGACACCATAGTGTGCTTCGGAAAGAATGCTTCACTGCCGCACCATTCGCCTGACAACACGAAACTGCAGAAAGGGGACATAGTGCTGATAGACGCAGGTGCAAAATACAACAAATACTGCTCCGACATAACGAGATCGTTCATATTCGGGAAAAAGAGCATGGAAGACTATAAAAAGAAGAAGGAGATGTATGATGCTGTGAAAGAAGCGCACGACCGTGCAATAAATGCTATAAAGATAGGTGCAAGCTTCAGCAGCATACACGGCATAGCAGCAGACTACATAAACAGCAAGGACAATTGCATATACAAAGGAAAATTCATACATGCCCTGGGGCATTCCTTGGGCATAGAAGTGCACGATGGCCCTGGTTTCTCCCCAGGATACACCAAAATAAAGGCAGAAGAGAATATGGTCATCACAGTAGAGCCGGGAATATACATAAAAGGCTTTGGGGGAATCAGAATAGAGGACGATGTATTAATAACGAAAAAAGGGGCAGTTATTCTTTAGGGGAGTTCTGCTAGCTTGGTAGGCTTCCACCTTCGGGAGGTGGCGACACGTGTTCAAATCACGTACTCCCCGATTATTTCTAAAATTCAATACCCGAAATAAAATTTCTATCGCCACACCGCTATGTATATAATCCCAAAAGGGAAACACTATTTAAACAGACTGGGGAGTTAGGCTAGTCTGGTAGGCTTCCACCTTTGGGAGGTGGCGACACGTGTTCAAATCACGTACTCCCCGAATCTCTTCGGAGAAATAGTGGCAGGCATGG
>DAIDAD010000015.1 GCA_027310795.1 Candidatus Micrarchaeaceae archaeon
CGATATACCCGCTGCTCGATGAGCTTTCAAAAGAGGAATTGGTAAAGAAGAGGAAGGACGGAAGGTATGAGATTACGGGAAAGAAGGAGCCCGCATCTGACAAGCCTGAAGAGCTGAACGATGTCATTACCAGCATAGAGAGCAACCTCTCATACCTTGAGGAAGTATCATCTGCAAAAAGCGGCAAGCTTTCGCCATATGCAAAGAGGCTTTCAAAGATTTCTGAAAGGGCAAAGAAGATAAGGTAAATCTTATGGAAAACGCAATAAGCGCAAATGGCATAAGCAAGCACTTCGGCCAATTGAAGGCAGTGGACAACGTCTCATTCAATGTGCATGAAGGAGAAATATTCGGGCTGCTGGGGCCGAACGGCGCAGGAAAGACCACAACAATAAAGATGCTCACAACCCTCATTCCTATGACCTCAGGAAGCGCGGTAGTTGCAGGTTACGGAGTAAAGAAGAGCCAGAACGATGTCAGGAAAAGGATAGGCATAATATTCCAGGACCCTTCCCTTGACGATGAACTGACGGGATGGGAGAACCTTGAGTTCCATGCGATACTTTACAAAATAGGAAAGCAGAAGCGCACGGACAAGATAAACGAAGTGCTGAAGCTTGTGGAGTTGGAGGACAAGAAAGACATACTGATTAAGGATTATTCAGGCGGAATGAAGAGAAGATTAGAGATTGCACGCGGGCTCATACACGAGCCAAAGGTATTGTTCCTTGATGAACCGACCGTGGGCCTCGACCCGCAGACAAGGAGGAAGATATGGGACTACATAAAGAAGCTGAATGAGACGCATGGCACTACAGTCATATTGACTACGCATTACATAGAGGAAGCTGATTACCTGTGCAACAGGGTCGCATTCGTCGACCACGGGAAGCTTGTTGCGCTGGACACCCCTGAAAACCTTAAGGATAAACTGGGCGGTGATGTAGTATCAGTGCAGGTCAACGGTAAAACAGAAGATTTCAAAAAATTATTCAAGAAACATGCATGGGTCAAGACCATATCCGGGCATGATGGTTCCGTAGACCTTACTGTGAAAGAAGGAGAGAAGAAGATACCAGAGATAGTGGACATAGCAAGGAAGGCAGGCATAGGGATAGGCGGCATAAGCCTGCACAAGCCCAGCCTTGAGGACGTATTCATATACTACACAGGCAAGGCGATACGTGAGGAAGAGGCGCAGGGCTGGCGCGGGATAATACGCGCAGCAAGGGCAAAGCACAGGTGATGAAATGGACACGAATGCTATATACGTATTGTGGCTCAGGGACATGAAGCGCTTCCTGCGGGCAAAGTCAAGGATAATAGGCATGATAATGATGCCTATGTTCTTCCTACTGGGATTAGGATTAGGATTCAATGGGCTGATACACCTCAGCACAGGGGGCAGCTATCTTGAATTCCTTGTACCAGGAATAATAGGGATGTCCCTGCTCTTCACCTCGATAACTTCAGGAACTGCTGTCCTTTTCGACAGGCAGTTCGGCTTCCTGAAGGAGATACTTGTGACCCCGAATTCAAGGGCATCGATAGTCATAGGAAGAGTGGCCGGAGGAGCGACAACCGCAGTCCTTCAGAGCATATTGATAGTAATAGTATCATTGTTCATAGGCTTCCAGCCTGTCATAAGTTCTGTAACATTCACAGCAATCATATTCATGCTCCTCATAGCAGCGACATTCATAAGCCTAGGGCTTATCTTCGGCTCCATAATAAACGACTTCCAGGGCTTCCAGCTTGTGACCAACTTCGTAACGCTGCCGCTGTTCTTTTTGTCAAACGCAATATTCCCGTTAAGCTCGCTTCCATCGTTCGTGCAGTACATATCCTATGCAAACCCGCTTACTTATGGGATAGACGGCATAAGAGGGGCGCTTACAGGGACATCAACGTATCCACTGATACTGGACTTTACAGTGATGGTCGCATTCTTCATAATCATGGTAATAATAGCAGCATACGCATTCAGCAAGACCGACGTTGACTGAGACTCGGAAGTAATCACTGTTTCTAACCTCGGGTCTGCTTCCTGTACTTGTAATAACCGATGGCCATGGCTGAGGACGCAGCCGATAGCCCCTAATGGCATACAGCCCTTATCTGTATTCGGATCAGTGGAACTTCCATAAACATAAAGGCAGTGCAACTATTTCTCCAGGTTCTTCCAACACCACTACTTCAAATTCAATATCCACATCGACAACCCCTACCAGCACTTCTACAAGTGCTAGCAGTAGACTATATCAGAAGACAGGACATTTCAGGACAGATGAAACTTGCAATATGATACCTAGGGTTTTGGCCCTAGGAGAAGGTCATATAAAATGTCATTCAGATAACTGACAAAGGAGGCTATAACATGAAAAACTTAGGATATTTTGTGATAGGGGTAGCAGCGGCAATCGTCATACTTGGCGTGCTTGTGCTTACTGGCTTAGGCACCAGTTCCAGCACCCAGACGACTACAGCGGCATCGACGTCGCCGGCATTTAACAACGGCGCTCCGAACAACTCTTACAAAAGCACCACGTCCGTGCTTCCTTCAAACTCTTCAGTTCATACATCTGCATATGGCTGCACAGCGTCCAAGTACTTCATGTGCAATAATGCAACATACGAATATCCCGGCACAACCATCTCATACATAAACGCTACGATAGGGCAGAACACGAGCGAGGGCTGGAGCAGCTTCGGGGTCGGCTATGCCCCGCAGGGCACTGCCATCAGCGGAGGAATACCGCACATAACGTTCTATACTCCAAACGATTCTTCAAACAATGTAGGTCCCTCATTGAAGACCGGGTCAACTATAAAAGTCAAGATACCTGTTAACGGCACAGGTGCATCCACTACAGGCACCGTATGGGCCTGCTACGTCAATTCCGGAGTATTATATGTCGGAAACGGCTGCCTTACTTCAGGAGGCGTACCTGCCACATACGTGGCAATAGGCATACTTAACCTTACTTAATAAGCATGATTCAGCCCCTCTTTGCTACCATGCCGCAGCCGCCGCGTTGGCCACGTTTGCAGCGACAATGCCTATGGTGCCTGTGCCTTGGTTTACCAATCCTGCAGTTAGAAGCCCTTCATGCTGCCAAGCAACTGCGCAAAATGGAATATTGCTAATATATGCCTACCAGGCGCGGTATGACGAATATCGCAAGAAGCAGGTTCAGCAGCACGATTAGCGTTATTACAGTATAAAGCGGATTCTTTTCAAGCGCAAACCATATGACAGATAGCAGCACCCTGACAACGGGCGTTGCAAGGAGCACCACAAGCCCGAGCATTATGTAGTATATGCCTGCACCACTTGCTATTCCAGTTACAAAATCAGCCGCTGACAATCCCAGGGTGCTGAAACCTGCAAGTGCGCTTATGTTTCCAGAATTTCCATTCTGTGGGCTAAGCCATATCAGAAGAAAACCTGCAAGTATGAGGAGCATGCTGATAATCACGCCCACCCTGAGCACATTCCCTATGTAGTCCTCAAACTCCAACTCCAAGACCCCTAAGCATCATCTCTATGCTTATTATAACCATGACGACTATGAATAATTCTGTCAGCCTGCTCTCTTTTATTCTGTTCATGTACCTTGAACTGATGAATGACCCTATTATGACTCCAATGGCAGCAGCGCCTGCGACGAACGGCTGCACATATCCCAGATTCCAGTAAATCACGCTGCCGACAGCAGCCGTGACTCCTATCATGAAGTTGCTCGTTGCTGTGCTGACCTTTTCAGGCACATTCATTATCTCATTTATCCCCAATACCTTCAGAACGCCGGAGCCTATTCCTAATAATCCTGAGACAAGCCCTGCAAAAGCCATAACAAGTTCTCCGTCCCACCACCTTATCCCCGAATAACTGATCATTTTCCCTACCGATTCGTCGTAATAACTACCCTTCAATTGGAATGTTTTTGTGGTGGAATCTGCGCGTAATGCTCTCTTATTCTTTTTCTTCCTGAGCAACGGCAGTATTGAAAAAAGGAGGACAGCGCCGAATGCGATGAACATCAAAGGGTCGAGGCCTTTGCTGTATGCGTATCCTGCAATCAGCGCGCCTGCCATTGCGCCGATCGTCGTCCCTATTTCCAAGGACATGCCTAATCTCACATTCGCTATCCTTTCCCTGACGTATGCGATCCCTGATCCGCTTGACGTTCCTATTGTAGATATGAGGCTTGCGCCCGCAGCATAAGGTATGGGCATGCCTAGCCCTAGGGTCAATATCGGCGTAAGAACAACAGCGCCGCCAAGGCCCACAAGCGAGCCTATGAACCCTGCAATCAGCCCTATTATCCCGATTATCAATCCGTATTCAAGAATGAACATCATTATTCAATCGCTGCAATATTTTATATTATTGCAGCTGGCTCTGAATCACAACAAATAAAAACACGCTGCAGCATATTAATCAAGTTGGTATATATGCCGAAAAAATTCGCTTGCAAGGACATAGGTATGCAGTGCAATTTCACTGCGAAGGCAAAGACAGAAGATGAGCTAATGGAAAAGATAGCGCAGCATGCAAAGGAGGCGCACAACATGCCGCAGATAGATGCTGCAATGGCGGCAAAAGTAAAAGGTGCGATAAAGAGCAGCTTCTTCTGAGGACATTGCAGGCAGCTTCCGCTGCCTGCGCTTCAGACAACAATAACCATCAGAAGCTTACGCTCAATCCTGTGAGGAGCATATTTGAAGATATCTCATACTTAGAACTTGTAGAAGGCATGTGCTGCAGCTCCAGCAAAAAGTTTATGTTATCTGAAACTGGAACCTCAAAGCCTATTCCGACAAGGGGCGACGCAAGGCTTCCTGAGCGGGTGTCGTATACGCTCAATCTTCCTAAGTTGACAGTAGCGTCAGCTTCTGCATTGTAGACATACACGCCTGCTTCAATGAATGGCTTTATCGTTCCCATATCCTCATAAAACACAGCCTGCACAGATATCCCTTCCATGCTGAACCTCCCGTTTATCTGCGCGCTCGTATTGCCATAGCTCAGCCCGCCGTGAATATTCTTGCTTCCCTGATCAAGGTACATAACCTTCACTCCGAAGTGCCTGCTCACTTCCTGTTCAAATCCTGCGCCATAGATAAGGCTCTCCTTGCCTATGCCGAGGTATCCACCCAGATTGCCATTCTCCCTTTCTATAGGCCCCGCCTGCATATCCCCTATTCCGAATTCCACTACAGCCCTCGCCCTGTGCCTGCTGTCGCCGCGTGCTTCGAGCTTAAGGCCCTGCGGAGTGCAGTTGTCCTGCCTTGCAGCTGCAACTAACGAAGTCACATTGCATGACTGTAAGTCAGTTGTTGCGGGACTGGTCGTTGCAGGATTGCCTGCAAAAGCAGCCGAGGCAGAAGCCATCCCAATAAGCGCCGCTGCAGCAACCGCCGTCTTCTTTGTAACATTGCCGTTCATATAAACATAATGGCTTCGTAACAGCTCATATTAAAAGCTGCCTAAAAACATGCTTTGCAACTACATATGGTTATAAAAACCTATCCCAGAAAACCGCTGCATAACCCGTACCTTCAGCAACAGGATACGTCAAACGCAGATAACATATGCGACAAACAGCTTACAAACACAAAGATTTATAAAGCGCAGTGCGAAAATGTCTTATAGGGATGGCAATATGGCTTCGAAAAAAGCTTCTTCGACAACAGGCGGAGGCATACTGGTCTTTATAGGATCACTGATATACCTCTACATATTCTTTGCCTGGTACGGCAGCGGATCCGCGATAGGATCGTGGGTCAACGCGGCTTACTTCCTCGGCCCTTTCGTAATAGCATTTGCGCTGGTAAGCGCTATATCGCTGTTCTTCATGGGCCTTGGGCGCATCGCAGGCAAATCGCCTTCTGATGCAAAGATGGGTCAGAAGATCCTATGGAACTTCTTGATGCTCGGCGGAATATCTTTCCTGATTTTGACAGGCGCATCAGGATGGTTCTACTGGGCTGTGCTGGGATTCGTGATCAGCTACATAGGCGGAATCGCGATATCCCAATAACAACAGGCAGAATAGCGGAATCAGGTTAATTCGGTCCATGCGCGCCTCGTGCGCATGGGCATTTGTGTTTGTCTTCCTGCGCATTCCGCACATATTTAATGCTTTATAGCCTATGCCATGTAAAAGGCAGCAGGGTTTTTATGGGTCCAGACAATAACAGCAAAAAGCTTTTTGCCGCTGCTGTTATATTCCTGGTGCTGCTGTCATTCGAATACCCTTCAATAGCGATATTCGACTACATGTTTGCAATACTGATTGCAGCTTTAGTGCTTTTCATAGCGCTGGTGGGAATCTATGCGTTCATGGGCGGCAAAAAAGCATATAAAAAGAGCACACGCTTGTTCAACAATGTATTATACATATACATTGCTCTTGCTGTTCTTTATCTTGCGATACACTTCCTGTTATATCCTGCCACATCTATATACACTTCATATTACTTGATCTATAATCCTGGCTTGTCCTTCGTGCTCTATATCGCAGTCTTCTTCATCATGAGCCTCGGGACCTACGTGGCATGCAAGAAAAACTACAGGATAGCCGCATTGTTATTTGCGCTCGCCATTGCAATCCTGTATATCAGCATATTGTCAGGATACGTGTATACCCACTTATCAATCAATGACGAAGAGCTTCTCACGGTGCATGCTGTAGCCGCGATATTCAACGGCACGAACCCTTACTCGAATTCCATAGCGCACCTGCTATACGACGAATCGCAATACACGCTCTTGATGAACAACAGCATCCTCGGGCATGTGAACTACCCTTCGTTATATTTCCTTTCCCTGATGCCTTTTTATCTTCTCACCGCCAATCCTACAAGCATACATAGCATAGAATACATTGAGCTGCCTGCGCAGGAATTCGTCTTCTTCGCAATGATGCTCTTTGCAATATGGTATGTGATAGACAAAAAAGACATAATGAAGCCAAAGCCCATGCTGTATCTCGGAATCGTGCTGCTTCCAACGTTCTTCATCACTTCAATAACCACGTACCTCATGTTTGCGATAATAATACTCGCTTATGCAAAACTCAATTCCAAGTATTCATGGCTGCTGCTGGGCCTTGCAGTTTCTATACACGAAGAGCTCTGGCCAATCGTCGCGCTAATGCTGATATACTCTTTCAATACATACGGATACAAAAAGGCGCTGAAAGACGTCGCAGGAGCAGGCGCGGTCTTCCTGCTCTTCAACGGATATTTCATAGCGATAAACCCATCGGCATACCTGACCGTGCTCTCGCCGATAGACAAGTTGGTGCTGCCAGACGCTACCGCAACCATAGGCTACGCAATCTTTGCATATTATCACGTAACGCTGGACGTATTCTTCGGGCTGTTTGACCTCGCCTTGTTATTCGTGTTCGCTCTCTCAGCATACTTCAATAATAAAAAGGCGCTGCCGCTGCTGAGCATGGCGCCGTTCCTGTTCGGGTCCCATGGCACAACCAGCTATTACTTCTTTTTTGTGGCGATGTTCGCAGTAATACTCTACTGCAAGCCTGAAAAACCGCAGGAAGGCATGCTTAGGAAAAAGATCAGGGACAACCCTGCAATACGCTACTCTTATGCTGTATTTCTCATATTGATAATTGCAGCCTCGGCTGCATTGGTGGTCGGCTCCCACTATAAATATATCAATGGGCCAAATTTCAGCATTACTGACCAGCATGCGGTTAAGATAGGGAATATCACTTACTACAATGCAACATTGCATTACAATGCTTCCGGCGCAAATCCAGGCAAAATATATCTCATGCTCAATTACTATGACAAAGGAATAAGTTACGGATATTTCCCAGGCAACCAGGGGCTGAGCAACGAATCCATAATCAACGGCTCATTGAACTGCACATATCCTTGCTCCATAAATCCTAACGTGATAGAATTGAATGCATCAAGGAACACCTATCGGATAAATGCACGTGCATACAATCTCTCAGGAACTTCCTACATATCCGCATTCGTATACAACGGCACATACTCATACCAGTCCCAGATGGTTGAAGTGAAGCCGGAGACTGTAAGAATAAGCGGCACATGAAGCCATTCGCCATTCAAAGCGCATGTGCAGAGCCCAAAACAAAAAGCATGCATACGGTTGCATGCAAGAAGACTTAAAAACCTGCCATGTGCAATAATACCGGTGAAACCTTGGCGGGAAAAATGAAATCAAACATAGCAATACTAATGGGCATAATGATAGGTCTTGCAGACATATACTGGACATATACGAGCTACCAGGTGCCTCTCTGGCTCTGGCTCGGCGTGATAATATTCATCGCTGACCTCATATGGCTCTGGATAGACATCGGATTCAGGAATAAGAAATAAGGCGTTTTTATGGAGCCAGCAGATTTAAGGATATACGCATTCATCTCAGTATTTGTAACTGCAATGCTGATTGTTCCTGCATACGCGCAGTACGGTTACGGCACATCCTCAATAACGCTCAATCCTGCAAAGGCATCGATTCAAGCAGGCAGTTCGGCTTCTGTGCAGTATAATGTCAACCTTGCATCAGGGAACACCTGGGGCACCGACATATCTGTTTCAAATGCCGCAAGCCTCTCATCGCAGGGGGTAACTGTAACATTTTCCAATCCAAGCGGAGATCCCCCATTTTCCGGCACAGCAACAATAACGGCTTCGAAGAGCACCGCAGGCAACTACACTATAGACTTCGTTGCAACAGGCGATGACCCTTCATCGCAGCCTGCAGTATTCTCTCTGGACATACTTAGCGGTTCATCAGGAACAACTGCAACTACTGCGCCTGTAACCACAGAGACAAATTCCACTTCTAAAAACACAACTAAGAACACGACATCAGTGCAGACCACAGCCGCAACTTACAATACAACCGCTCCAACAACCGTGCCGTACACAAATACACAGCAGCAAAGCAACGCGCCGCTCTATGTATCTATACTTGCAGTAATAGTGCTTTTCGCTGTAATAATAGCAGCTTTCAGATTGGCGTAAAAAGACCCGCAATAATATGCACTGCGCGCAGGGCCCGTGATTAGATGCGCTCATTCCTCTTCACGCCTGCCCTTACTAATTTTCTTACCAGCGCAACAGGAACCTCCTTATCCAAAGGAAAATGTATCGCAGATTTTGTAGTCACGTAACCTTTCAATTCGCGCTTGTGCAGTTCAGTGTAGGGGTAGATAATTAGTGGGCCGTGCGATAGAAACTTATCAAATGTGTTTTCTTGAGCGGCGCCTGACCTTGCTTTTATTAGGCCTATGCCTTTGGGTGGTCCGATAATATGCCAGTATGATGGCTAAAACAACAAGGCCCCAAAAACCCAATGATCCTAGGGTATGGTACTCAAAATACAGCACAAACGCTATTCCTAAAAGTGCCCAGGGCAGCCAGCTACGCAGCGCATCTTCTAAAAATGACATATGACCTATTATGTTGTTCCAGCTAGGAATATAAACGCATGTTCTTGGGAGTATAACAGATATTGAGATTATACGGACTCGGCGTCCCTGCAAGAACTTCTTGCAGTCCCTTCTGCTTTATTTTATATGCTATAGCTTACAATGGCTATATGCTGCTATACAAAGCAGACACTTATCTGTCCTTATATCCGAAAAGCTTGTTGTAAGTTGGATGATCGACTAAATACAAGACAAAGCTCACAATTTCAACTTCGTTTGTCCTGATAGTATAAAGCATTCTCCAATAATGAGTCAGTTCAACTCTGAATAAATTATCCACGTCAAGTGTCTTTGGGATAAGCTCCTTTGATATGCTCTGCCCATATGCAGGGTTGTACTTCAATACTGCAACTTTCTTGTCTATGGACTTCAAGAGTTGCATTTCTTCAGAGTTTGTTTTGCCCTTCTTCCTTTGTTCATCAACAACCTTGGATAGTAGCGCGTACTCTTCCTTAGCCTGATCCTGGAGAATTACTCTTATGGTTTTCGGAGGCTTCATAGCTCCAATCCTCCCTTCTTCAGCCTTTCCATCATATCCTTAGGCGTATAAGTCCATACAACACCCTTAGTGGTTATGAGTATCTTTCCGCTTTCCTGCAAGTAGTCCAATATCCTCATAAGGGTCTGATGCATAACCTTGCGTGGCAACCTGCGCTTTAACTCAGATATCTTTATCACCTCCTTTGCATCCTGCAGCGTTCGCTCTACCATTAAGACTGTATCTAATGTGGGCGAGTGCAGTATTTGTGTTTGCATTTGTTTCATAGTTATATAT
>DAIDAD010000016.1 GCA_027310795.1 Candidatus Micrarchaeaceae archaeon
ATATTAAGGTAAACGGCTAATTCTGTAATGGTTTTATGGCATCATTCATGAAAGCAGCAGGTTCCGCGGTTCAGATGGCCGGGGCAGCGGCAAGGCTGCATGCTCCTTCGTTTGCCGGTTACGAAACGCGTGCAGTGGTAGAAGGGAACGGGAAAATGCACAACATAGAGATATGCACAGAAACTGCAAAGCTGCTCCGCATTGCAATGCTTGCAGGCACAAACATACTGATAGAGAAAAGCATGGAATCCGATTCGGGGATATGGGCGCTTGAAAGAATACTGACGTATCTTCCTGAATTCTCAAAGATAGCCGTGGTGCAGGCATGGAATCCTGAATCAAGGAACGCATTCCATGAAGGGATTATAAGAGAGAGGCTTTCCCGGAATAGGGATGTAGCTTATATAAGGCCGGAAATGGCGCACGCGTACGGGGCAGACATCACCATATGCCCGTTTTACTGCAGCTCGCTGCATGGGATAATGAATTTCTCAAGGTCGGGCAGGCACTACATAGCAGTTTGCAACGGAATGAATGAACTGCTTGGAAGGTTTGGGAAGAGGCTTGAGGGATTGAATTCTGTTGACATGATAATTACGCCTTTTGAATCAGGGTTTGAGATAAAGGAAGTAAGATGGCTGAGCAGGGCAGAAACAGAATCGGGAAAGGTTCTGCACGGAAGCGATATGATTGACGTTAGAAAGGTGGGGGATAACCTTGCGCTTCGGTGCAATCCTTCATCGGCTAAGTGCGTGCGCAGGTATGCAGAGATTAGGGGAGAGGGTGCAGAGTCTTTGTGGAATAGCCTGTGCGCATAAGCAGAATGGCTTCTTGTATATGCATATAAAAAGCTTGCCTTGCAGTATTATAACTGAGTTATATGGATGATTTATTTGGGAATTATGAGAAAGCAGAAAAGGAGATAGTGCCTGCTGCAAGATTGTTCATAGCCGCTGAATTGAAGCGAAGGTATGACATGAAGGAGCAGGAGATTGCAAACCTTCTCGGAGTTGCGCAGGCCGCGGTAAGCAAGTACCTCAACGGCAGATATTCTGAAAAAGTATCTGAGCTGAAGGAAGCGATAATGAAGGATGAGCGCTTCAACCTGTACATAGAGAAAATCCATGAAAAGAAGGAGCATTATGTCGAGTTATGCATCTGCACAGTATGCAGGACCATGACGAATTTCAAATGCAAGTTCTCATACACTGACAGGGTTGCAGAGGGTTAAGAATGTCTAATGAAGGATTGGAAGAGGTTGTAGATAGGCTCGACTATCAAGAGGCATACGGCTTCAGCGAGAAGAACGTAGAATACGAGGATTTTGAGAAAGGCCTTTCGGAGAAAGTTGTCAGGAGGATTTCAGAAATGAAGGGCGAGCCTGAATGGATGCTGCAGAAAAGACTTACAGGGTACAAGGTGTTCGAATCAAAGCCTATGCCGAAATGGGGCGCTGACCTGAGCAAGATAGACTTCAGCGACTTCTATTATTATGTAAAGCCGAAGGGCAAGGAGGCTAACAAATGGGAAGACGTTCCAGAAGACATAAAGAACACGTTCAACAAGCTTGGCGTGCCGGAAGCAGAGAGGAAGTTCTTTTCAGGAACTGAGGCGCAGTTCGACAGCGGGGTTGTGTACTCGCACATAAACAAGGAGCTTGACAAGCTAGGGATAATATTCACCGACACGGACAACGCAGTCAAGAAATACCCTGAACTGATGCAGAAGTACTTCGGCACAATAATACCGCCGACAGACAACAAGTTTGCAGCACTGAACACTGCAACATGGTCAGGCGGCACATTCATTTACGTGCCCAAGGGAGTAAAAGTGCCGATGCCGCTTAATGCATATTTCAGGATAAACGCGCAGAAGTCTGGCCAGTTCGAGCGCACGCTGATAATAGCTGATGAAGGCGCAGAAGTTACATATTTAGAGGGATGTACTGCGCCAGTTTACGTCGTAGATTCATTGCATTCTGCTGTTGTGGAGATGGTTGCAATGAAAGGCGCGAAGATTACTTACATAACAATACAAAACTGGTCAAAGAATGTATACAACCTTGTAACGCAGAGGGCGCATGCTGAAAAGGACGCGACTGTTTCTTGGATTGACGCGAATATAGGCAGCAAGGTGAATATGAAATATCCGTCGATATTTCTGAGGGGTGAAGGCGCAAAGGGCGAGGTTCTCTCCATAGCGATAGCAGGCGACGGCCAGGTGCAGGATTCAGGAGGCAAGATAATACACATAGCGCCCAACACAAGCTCAAAGATAATATCGAAGAGCGTTTCAAAGGGCTCCGGGGTGACAACCTTCCGGGGGCAGATACGCGTCACGAAGAGCGCTGCAAATGTTAAATCGCATGTATCGTGCGATGCGCTGCTGCTTGATTCCGATGCCAAAACCAATACATTCCCATACAACAACGTCGAAAGGAACGACGCAGTGATAAGCCATGAGGCAAAGGTCGGGAAGATAAGCAATGACGAGATATTCTACCTGATGTCGAGGGGCGTGAGCGAGGACGATGCTGTTGCAATGATAGTCCTCGGCTTCCTCGACGACCTGACGAAGATACTGCCTATGGAGTACTCCATAGAGCTGAAAAGATTGATAAAGCTGGACACGAGCAAGGGAGTCGGCTGACGGGTGTTTCTCTGGATTATAATGAGTTTGCGGAAAATGCCAAGAGTTATTATAAGAGCCTGCCTGATGAGCAGAGCGAGCTTTACGGCAAGAACAGCATAAAGATAGATTACCCTGCAGGGCTGGGAAGCGGAGCAGCGCTTGGCATCCTGCCTGAAGAGATTGAAAGAGAGCTTGATTCGAAGTTCGATATTGTGATATCAGATTCTGGGATAAGGAACAGCAGCGTCTTAGCAACTGCCTTTTCCCCAGGCGATTTTACTGCTGCGCAACTTGACAGGAAGATGACCAATGGCAGCGAGGACAAGATATCCGCTTACATAAACTCAGGCTCAAGGCACGTGGTATTGATAGACGTAAAGGAAGGGGCGGATGCAAAGATAAACATTCTTGTAATGAATACTGCGCACCTGCCGTTTCAAATGCTTGTGAAGTGCGCGCCGCGTTCAAGGCTTAATCTGTTTGAGTACTACTGCTCAGCGGCAGATGATGATTATTTCGTTGCGCCGCTGCATGAACTCAGCATTTCTGAAAATGCATCCATGGAATTCAGCATGATAAACAACAAGCGCAATGGCTCCACGATGATCGGCTTCTCCAAGGCGAGGCTCTCGGAAGGAGCTTCATTAAAGGCAAATTACGTTTACAACGGCTCATCTGTTACAAAGATGAAGGGCTTCTTCGACGCGGCTGAGGAGAACAGTCATATAGAGGTCAGGGAGATAGCCGTCGGTTCTGAGAAGCAGAAGTTCGACCTGAATAACTTTGTGACTAATTCAAAGCCAAATACCTATGCGAAGCTTGAGAGCGGCGCGGTGCTTGACGGCAGTTCGTTGTGCATGCTGAAAGGCTATGCGAAGGTCGAGAAGTTTGCAAAGGGCTCAACGTCAAGGGTTGAGGAGCATGGAATACTGCTCAGCGAACATGCGCACATAGACGCGCTTCCGGACATGGCGATAGACTACAGCGACGGAGTGTCCGCGACCCACGCAGCAGCAACAGCGCCTATAGACAAGGACGCGCTCTTCTACATGATGTCAAGGGGCATAGGCAGACCTGAAGGTAAGAAACTGTTCGTGGGTGCATTCATGTCCAAATACCTTTCTGGGATAAGCAATCCCACCGCTAGGGAACTTGCAACATCGCTGCTGCTTCTGAAGGCTGAGAGCGGCACGTTCGGCGCTCTTCCTGAAATAAGCATGAGGAACGTATGGGCTGCGGCAAAATAAGAGATGATGATATATGAAGCTTGACATAGAGAATATTTTTGTAGAGATGGACAATAAGAGCATAATAAACGGCGCAAGCCTTGCTGTGAAGAGCGGAGAGTTGCATGTTATCATGGGGCCCAATGGCTGCGGGAAGAGCACTCTTGCGAAGAGCGTTATGGGGCATCCTGATTACAGGATAAAGAGCGGCAGCATAAAGGTAGACGGCACAGTGATAAACAGCATGCCTGCAAACGAACGCGCAAGGCTTGGGCTGTTCCTGCAGTTCCAGGAACCTATAGAGATCGAAGGGCTCGGCATACTCAACTTCCTCAACGCTGCAAGGAATTCGCTGAAAAGGGATACGAACTCGGTGCGCGAATTCATGAACGAGGTGAAGGAGAGGTCCGCAAAGCTGAAGCTGAAGGAAGAGCTCGTCGGTAGGTCGCTGAACGCTGGCTTTTCAGGCGGGGAGAAGAAGAAGGTCGAGGTTCTTCAGATGGAGATACTTAAACCGAGCATAGCGATACTCGATGAGCCCGATTCTGGCCTTGATGTAGATGCGGTAAAGGTAGTTGCTGAGAACATCAAGGAGTTCATGCATGAGACGGGCGCAGGGATAGTGCTGATAACGCACTACAGCAGAATACTTGAATACCTTGAACCAGACCATATACATGTGATGAAAGAAGGCAGGATTGTGAAGTCAGGAGGCAGAGAGCTTGTGAAGGAGATAGAGAGCGGGGGCTACGGCCCTGACGGCGAGTGAATGGGTATTGACACTGCTAAGATGATAGGGGATTTTCCGATACTGAATACGACAAGGAATGGCAAGAGGCTCGTATACCTCGACAGCGCAGCGACTTCGCAGAAGCCCATACAGGTGATAGAGAAGGTTTCCGATTACTACAAGGGATACAACGCAAACATACACCGCGGCGTTTATGAGATATCAATCAAGGCGACTGAAGAATACATAAGGTCGAAGGAGCTCGCTGCGAAGTTTATTAATGCGGAATCTTACAGGAACATAGTCTATACGAGGAACACTACGGAATCGATAAACCTCATCGCGCTCTCGTGGGCTGGGAGGAAGCTCAGGGGCGGCGACGGCGTCCTTCTTACAGAGATGGAGCACCACAGCAACATAGTGCCATGGCAGATGCTGAAGGAGAGGAAGAACACAGTTTTGGATTACATAGCGCTTGACGCGAAGAAGCAGCTTCTCGACATGGAAGACTTTGAGATGAAACTTGAGGCAAAGCCAAAGATAGTCTCTGTAACTGCTGCTTCGAATGTGCTTGGGACGATAAACGATGTCGAAAAGATATGCAGGATGGCGCATGACGCCGGCGCATTAGTGGTTGTGGACGGCGCGCAGTCCGTGCCGCACATGCCTGTTGATGTGAAGAGGATGGACTGCGACTTCATGGCCTTCTCGAGCCACAAGATGCTCGGCCCTGCCGGAATAGGAGTGCTCTATGGGAAGGAGGAACTTCTTGAGGAGATGGAGCCCCTTCTCGGAGGAGGGGATATGATAAGGAGCGTAAGCTTCGAATCGTGCACCTACAATGAACTTCCATGGAAGTTCGAGTCTGGAACATCCAACATAGAAGGAGGGATAGGCTTCGGCGCTGCGATAGAGTATCTGGACAATGTAGGCATGCAGAACGTCAACGGCCATGAAAAGGAGCTTGCATCATACGCACTGAGGAAGCTCAAGGATGCCGGAGCCACCGTGTACGGCCCTTCTGCAGAACAGATTGAGCACAGGATCGGAGTGATATCCTTCAAAGTGCCTGGCGCGCACCCTCACGACGTTGCGCAGATATTCGACAGCGAAGGCATAGCCATACGCGCAGGGCACCATTGCGCAATGCCCCTTGTGAACCAGGTTCTGAATGAGGATTCTGTCTCAAGGATGAGCTTCTATATATATAACAAAAAAGAGGACGTAGACGTTGCGGTGGATGCGCTCGCGAAAGTGAAGAAGGTATTGAAACTGCACTGACATCGCTTTAGGCGCGCTTTATCGCAATTGCAGTAATGTCCTCAAAGAAGGCGTGCGCTTTTTCAGAATCGGTTATTACGAATCCTTTTTCCTTTATGAAGCTGTCAAGGCCCTCCGGATCTGCAAACGAGCTCTTTACAATTATTATTGTGCCGTTCTGTTTTAGGTGGCTTCTGGATTCCTCTATGAATCTTTTTGTCGTCTCTATTCCTGTCCTCCCCCCGCTCCATTCGTTCTTCGATGCCTTTACTTCGTCATCTGGCAGATACGGGGGGTTGAATATTATTATGTCGAATTTTCCCTGAATGTTTTCAAACAGGTCGCTCTGCAGTATGCTGCATTTGTTGATTACAGAATTTAGCTCTACGTTCTCCTTTGCAGCGGACACTGCATTGTCGTCTATGTCCGCCATCATCACTCTTTCGACATCGCTGCTCTTTGCTGCGGATATGCCGATTGCGCCGCTGCCTGTGCCCATGTCAAGAACGCTGATGCCTTTGCCAGAGATTGATCTTTTGAGGACTTCGGTTGCAAGGGATGTATCCTCAGAAACCGGGTAGACGTTATAGGAATGCCCTATTTTTATATCTTCAATGAGACCCATTCCTATCAACTGCGCCTTCCCATCGGCGCTATGCCTTTTTCTTCGCTGCGCCTGGGTCGGGCTTGTAGAATGCGAATATGCCGATTGTGAATATCAGGTTTGTTATGAGTATCACCAGGAATACTGTATTGGTGAAGCCGCTTATCTGTATGCCAAGTGTTATCAAATCGGTGGCAACGATTGCAGGCGCAAGCCCTTTGGTTATGTTGAAATACACAAGTCTCTTCTCCACCTTTTTCTTTTCAGGGTCCTTTGACAGCACCTTTTTCATAACTGGCAGCGACACGATCCTTGCAACGATTATGAATACGGTTATCACTATTGCGATCGCAAGCTCCTCATAGGAAGCGGTGCCGATGCTGAAGAGCATCCCCAGATACACGAAGAAGAACGTGCTGACGAAGAACACGATCTCGCGCTGGTAGTCTTTGGTGTGCGCCACATACCAGTTCGTCGATATGTAATTTGACATCGTGGGACTCTGCCTGTTTCCGTTCCCCTTTCTGGTTGCGCCTATGTTCGCGAACACGACCCCGAAGACGAATATCGATAGCGCCGTGCTCAGCCCTAGCTGCGATGCTATCCCGTATGTGGCAATCACCATCGTAACGGTCAGCATCCAGCTGTAGTCCTTGCTGGTTTCAGAGAACCTGTTCAGCACGTACAGCCAGAATAGCGCAGAGAATGCGCCCAGCGCTATGGCGCCGAATATGTCGGTGAACACTATCGGCCCTATCGTGTTCAGGAGCACAGGGCCCGTGGAGAAGAACAGGCTTATCAGCACGAGCGGGACTATCAATTGCAGTATGTCGGAGAACACGCCTTCGTAGAGCAGCATCGACTTTATGTTCTCAGAGGCCTTGAGGCTCTTGACCAAAGTGTTTGTCATCAGGCTGCTCGGCCCGGACACCGCAAAGCTGAATATGAAAGACTGCACCCATGTCCAGCCGAACGAGAAATGCGCTAGCGTGCCTATCCCTATCCCCATCATCACCTGTGAGAGGATCACGAACTTGCTGGAATCAGTTATGACCTTGCCGAGGTTCTTCAGGCGCATGTTTATGCCGACCTCGAACAGTACGAAGGATATGGCTATTGCCACTACGTAAGGGCTCAGCTGGCTGATTGTGCTGCCCGGGCCAACGTTCACTATGTTAAGGACAGGGCCTATTATCAGGCCTATGGCCATCAATGGCAGTATGCTGGTTATCCGGAGCCTGCTGAACAATGAGTTTATGGCGAAGCCTAGGAACGATATCCCAGCTATGAATATGAAGACTATGCCTAAGGGCAGCATTGTAATCTCCGCGTTTTCTGATGAT
The DNA here is from genome assembly GCA_027310795.1 of Candidatus Micrarchaeaceae archaeon. GTDB lineage: Archaea > Micrarchaeota > Micrarchaeia > Micrarchaeales > CABMGC01 > JAKAUU01. The sequence continues at coordinate 7,795 of DAIDAD010000016.1, forward strand.
TAGTACTGATTGACGTTTAATAAATAGCTTTCTGTCTTATGCAAAGCGTGCAGCCGCTGCTTCAGCGCGCCATGCGATTTTGGGCATCTTGTTCTTGATGCGGTCGAGGAGCACTGACACCACCACAGAATCAGGTGGCGTTAACACATGACCGCTATTCAGCCTGGCCAGCCTTCCCTTCGAATACTCTTCAAGTTTCCATGGCTCTATCTTGTAGCATGCGGAATGGTCCGCGCAAAGTTTCACGTCATCGAGCTTCATTGAGAGCTTTTCTACCGCATATAAGGTTATGCTCATGTTCTCAAGCCTACCGCTTCCCACATCAAATGTCTTTGTAAATATCGATGCGAGCTTCATCTCCTTCGGCTTTGCCTCCGTCCCCGTCTCCTCCTTGAACTCCCTTAGCGCAGCCTCGAAAGGGGTCTCCCTGTTGACCTCGACATGGCCCGAAGGCATGTTCAGCCTGCTTGGCCATAGACCGTCGTTCTCTGACCTGAGCAAGTATAGGAACCCGGGGGCGCTGCCGTCTATCGCCGTTGCTATCATCACGCATCTAACTGGGTTGCTGTTCTTGTGCGGCATGCCTTCCACTTAACTTATTCATGTATTAATCATATATAAAGGTATGACGGGGCTTGGCTTTGCTCAAAATATCGCTCATAAAAGCGACTTTATGAGCAAATTCACCTTTTGAGCAAAGCTACGGGGCTTCTGTCTGGCGTCTTTTGCATGCGCGGTGGAATATTTTAATACCTTGCTATGCACATATATCTGGAGGTTATCATGTTGGGAAACAGATTTTGGCTTGCGTTCAGCGCAATGATGCTTGCAACTGCGATTATTCCATATACAGTTAGCGCGGTGCTTACAACGGTGGTGACAACGTTGCCGACTACTACAATACCCACCACCACGGTGCCTACCACAAGCACAACCACTACAACGGTGGCGACAACTTCTATATCTACCACTTCAACAGCAGCCACAACGTCTGTTGCGACAACAACAAGCACAACGTCTACCACTACTAGCACCACTTCTACTTCAACCTCAAGCTCAACATCGCAGTCCACCTCATTGCCGAGCACAAGCTCGACATCCACGAGCCTTTCAACATCGACGGCCCCTACGACGACCGTGCAGCAGTGCAACAGCACGGAAAACGATTCTGAAGGAGACAATTACGCAAGCGACAACGGGTGGAACAACTGGCAGAATAGCTTTAATGACAGCTTCGGAAGCGGCAACTGGAACGGCGGCCTGAATAGCAGCTGGAATGGCTGGAACAACAGCTCCAACAGCAGCTGGAACAACTGGAACAACCAGAGCAGCTGGAACAATGACAGCGGCTGGCAGCAGAGCAGCTGGAATGGCACCTGGGGCAATGACCATAGCCAGAGTTCATGGAACGGATGGTTCGGCTTCAATCAGGAGCACAGACACCGCCATGACTGCAATGACAACAACGGCGATTCCAATGGCGATTTTGAATCAAGCATGCACAGCCAGAACTGGAACGGTACTTCTGGAAACGGCGATGACAAAAGATGCTGCCATGGAGATGACAACAACTCAGACGGATAAAACTTAAACCGGCTTCTGCAGATAAACAGGCAGGAATAGATGTTTTAGAAGGTACAGGGTTTTTATTCCTCCTTATCCTTTCCGCTCTTGAAGGTCCACCACGCGACTTTCTCGAAGAAGCCCTTCCTCTTTGACTTCGCCTCTTCGCTCTGCGCCTCTCCTGCCTTCAACGTGTACACGCGGGCAATCTCGTCTACCGCTGCGGCGAATGGCGCGCCCCTGTCCATAAGGTAGACCGGTTTCTTCTTCGAAAGGCTCTCCGGCACAATCTTGTCCTCGGGGAACATCACATATGCGACATCCCCGAATAATTTCTCGACTTCTTCCTTTGACAATTCGAACTTGCTGTATCCTGTCCTGTTGATCACGAGCCTGTGCGGCACCTTCAGCTTTTCGCAGTAGGAAGCGAGCTTCGCACTGCTTGCGGCAGATGGGCTGTCAGGAGTCGTGACTATTATAACGTCGTTCAGGTATCTTGCTATTGAATTCTGGAACAGGCCGGGCTGGCTGTCTATTATTATGAAATCATAATCCTGCTTTGCAAGCTGTGAGTAGAATCTTACAAGGTGCTCCGGTTTTATCTCAGGGGTCTCGTCCGAGGGCGATCCTAGGACTATTGCGAGGTCTATGTTCTGGTATACGAACAAGGAGTCTGCAAGCTCCGCCTTGCCGCTGACTATCTCCTTGAAGCCGTTGCCTGTTCCTTTTATGCCAAGGTGCTACATTATGCTGAACGATGCGGTGTCTGAATCAACAAGCAGTACCCTGTAATCCCTGTATATCAG
>DAIDAD010000017.1 GCA_027310795.1 Candidatus Micrarchaeaceae archaeon
GTATATAAAAACTCTTCTTTCATGTTAGATAAACCCTTTAATAATTAACCATGCAATTATAATCAGAGTATAAACCCAGCCTTCAGCCTTTGCCATTTTGGCGAGCAAAAACAATAAAAACAGGTGATGAAATGCGCGATGAAACATATGATGCCTCAAAAATAATTGTGCTTGAAGGCGCGCAGGGAATAAGGAAAAGGCCATCCATGTACATAGGCTCAACAGGGCCTGCCGGAATAATACACCTGCTATACGAAGTGATGGACAATTCGGTGGACGAAGCCTCGGCAGGATTCTGCAAAAACATCAAAATCAAGCTGTTAAAGCAGGAAGGCGCAGATGTTGCAGAGGTTACTGATGATGGGAGGGGCATACCTATAGAAGTCATAGAAAAGTATGGAAAGAGCGCACTGGAAGTGATAATGACAACGCTGCACAAAGGCGCGAAGTTCGAGAACGATGTCTACAAGGTAAGCGGAGGGCTTCACGGCGTAGGCCTTACTGTGGTAAACGCCCTATCGGAATTCACAGAAGTCACTGTAAGGAGAAACGGCAAGGCATACAGGCAGACATTCAGCAGAGGCATAGTGTCTTCTGCGCTTGAGGAAATAGGCGAGTCGCAGGAAACGGGCACAACCATAAAATTCAAACCAGATCAGGAGATATTCAGCGTAAACACGTTCGACATAGCCCTGCTGAACGAACGCGCAAGGTATGTAAGCTATCTGAACATGGGGCTGAAAATAACAATAACCGACGAGCGATTCGGAGAGAAAGTCGAAGAAACATATTTTTCTGATAACGGCATAGTCGACTTCGTCAAGCATATAAACAAGGACAGGTCTCCGATAACAGCCGTAATATACGGCAAAAGCGCATCAGATTCGTCGGTGGTAGAATATGCACTTCAATATACAGAAGCATACGACGAAAAGACCGAATCGTTTGTCAACAGCATAAAGACAAATGAAGGAGGAACGCACCTTTCAGGATTCCACGCTGCGCTTACAAGAGTACTGACGAATTACATAGACAAGAACAAGCTTGACAAAAACAGGGCAAGGATTACAGGCGAAGATGTGAGGGAAGGGCTTGGCGCAATAATCAACATACTAATGCAGAATCCGGAATTCGAGGGCCAGACAAAAGAAAAACTGGGCAACGTGAAGATAAAAAACCTCGTCGAGGGATTTGTTTATCAATCAATGTCAAGGTATCTTGAAGAGCACCCTACAGACGCAAAAGCGATAATAAGGAAAATCACAGAAGCTGCAAACGTAAGGGAGAGCGCAAGGAAGGCCAGGGAGCTGGAAAGGAAGAAATCAATATTCTCGAATTCCGTGCTACCGGGCAAGCTTTCAGACTGCATACTCAACGACCCAGAAAAGACCGAACTCTTCATAGTAGAGGGGGAGAGCGCAGGAGGGTCCAGCAAGCAGGGCAGGGACAAGAACATACAGGCAATACTGCCTTTAAGGGGAAAAATACTAAATGTGGAAAAGGCGAGCTTTGAAAAGATATTCGACAACACCGAGATAAAAACAATGATAACCGCATTCGGCACTGGAATAAACGAAACCTTCAACGCTGACAACATAAGATATAAAAAGATAATAATAATGACCGACGCAGACGTCGACGGGAGCCACATAAGGACGCTGCTGCTCACCTTCTTCTACAGATATATGCGCAAGATAATAGAATCAGGATATGTATACGCGGCCCAGCCGCCACTATACAAAGTGACGAAGAACAAGGAAATAATGTACTGCTATTCCGACGAGGAGCTTGAGCAGAAAAGGAAGGAGCACGGCGAGCAGATCGAAGTCCAGAGATACAAGGGGCTTGGAGAGATGAACTACGACCAGTTGTGGGAGACTACGATGAACCCGAAGAACCGCAAGCTCAAGAAAATCTCGATAGAAGACGGGATGCATGCTGATGAGCTGTTCACGATACTCATGGGAGCGGATGTCGTAAAAAGAAGGAGATACCTCCAGGAGCATGCGAAGGAGGTAAAAGCTCTTGATATATAGTGATGCCTTGACAGACGTTCAGAATGTGTTTTTGGAAGACGAGCTGCAGAGAAGCTATCTCGACTACGCCATGAGCGTGATAATAGGCAGAGCCATACCCGACGCGAGGGACGGGCTGAAACCAGTGCAGCGCAGGATACTCTATGCAATGTACAACATAAAGAACCTGCACAACCAGCCGACGAAGAAAAGCGCAAGGATTGTAGGAGAGGTGATAGGCAAGTTCCATCCTCATGGGGACATCGCCATATACGATGCACTTGCTAGGATGGCGCAGGACTTTTCAATGAATTATCCATTGGTAGAGGGCCAGGGAAACTTCGGCTCGATAGATGGGGATCCTCCAGCTGCAATGAGATATACGGAAGTAAGACTGACAAAGATGGCTGAAGACATACTCGCGGACATAGACAAGGAAACTGTCGAGTTCATCCCGAATTTCGACAACACTGAAAAAGAGCCCGCAATACTGCCTTCAAAGATACCAAATCTTCTGGTTAATGGCGCAACAGGAATAGCCGTAGGCGTGGCAACAAGCATGCCGCCGCACAACATAACCGAAGTCTGCGAAGCTGTGATATACAGGGTGAAAAACAAAGAGTCAAAACCAGAAGACATAATGGGCATAATAAAAGGCCCGGATTTCCCCACCGGCGGTATAGCCATAATGGCGGGCAACGCGCTCAACGGCTACAAGACAGGGCGCGGGCAGATAACCGTCAAGGCAAAAGCAGAGATAGATGACAAAAAAGGAAGGATAAAGATAACAGAAATACCTTACAACGTGAACAAATCATCTCTGATAACCAACATAGTCAATCTTGTAAAGGATAAACGCATCGAAGACATAAGAGACATAAGGGACGAGACTGACAAGGAAGGAATACAGATAATAATAGAGCTGAAGAACAACGCCTCTGCCGAATCTGTGCTCAATTCATTATACAGGCATACACAGCTGCAAGTCACAATGCCGATAATAAACCTCGCGGTCATAGGCACGGGCCTGAAAAGCCTGAACATAATGGATATGCTTGACGCCTTCATAGACCACCGCGTCGAGACGATACTAAAAAGATCAAAGTACGAGCTCGGCGTCGCGACAAACAGACTCCATATCGTGGAAGGCATACTGATTGCGATAGCCAGCATAGACGGCGTCATAAAACTAATCAAGGAGAGCGACGAAGTGTCAGAGGCGAGGAAAAAACTCATGTCTAAATATGCGCTTACAGAAAAACAAGCAACCGCAATCCTCGATATGAAACTCAGCAGGCTCACGCATCTCGAAAGCGACTCGCTTGACAAGGAGAAAACGTCGCTTAAGGAAAACGTGGCATATTACAATTCTGTAATAGCGAGCAAGGACAAGGTAAATGGGATAATAATAGAAGAAACAGAGAAGCTCATAAAAGACTACGGCAGCAAGAGGAAGACAGAAATACTGTATTCGGACGAGTCTGCAGACATCACCGACGAAGACATGATAAGCGACGAGGAAGTGACTGTAATAAGGACAAAGGAAGGCTATGCAAAGAGGCTCAGCATGGCCAACTACAAAGAGCAGGCACGCGGCGGCAAGGGAATCATATCAATCAATCTGAAGGAAGGCGACTATGTAAACCAGATACTCAGATGCAACAACAAAGACTTCATATTATGCGTCACGAGCACAGGCAGGGCATACTGGCTGAAGGCGTACAAAATACCTGAAACAGGCAGATATTCAGAAGGCAAGGCTATAGCCAATCTCATAAGCGCGGAAGGGGAGAAAATAGTTTCAATGATAAACGTGCGCGATTTCGAAAACTCGACAATGGCATTCATAACTGCGAAAGGCACGGCGAAGAGGATAAGCGCACGCCTTTTCTCAAAACCAAGGTCTAACGGGGTCAGGGCGATAAAACTCGCGGAAGGGGACGAGATCACAGACGTTATACGCTACTCTGGAAAGAAGTACCTGCTTATAGCGACAAAGAAGGGCAAGATAATAAAATTCGACGAGTCACGGCTGCGCACCATAGGCAGGACCGGAATGGGCGTCAGGGGGATAAAACTGAAGCAGTCAGATTCGGCAACCAACATAATAGCAGCAAGCGACTATGGGAGCATACTCACCGTAACAGAAAAAGGCTACGGCAAAATAACAGAAATAATGAAATACAGGACACAGAACAGAGGCGGCAAGGGCGTGATAAACATAAAAACTTCCGAAAAGACCGGCGAAGTGTCAAAAGTGCTCTACATGTCGCATGAGCAGCAGGCGATTCTGATAAATTCCAAAGGCGTCAGCATAACCATACCGACTGCTTCCGTAAGAGTCACAGGTAGGTCTGCAAGCGGCGTCAGGCTGATGAGGACTGAGTCAGGGACAAAAATAATAGACTGCATAATACTCAATGAAGAAATCCAGCCTAAACCCTAACCCGACCAGAACCTGCGGTTCTTCACGAACTTCCTCTGTTCTTCAATCACATCGACAAAGAACTCCTTGTAATCCTTCCTCAGCATCCTAAGTATGCGTGCTGCCGTATCGACGCCTATTCCGTATACCGAAAGGGCGACCGCAGCCCTGTTGCCATACTCGTTTATCAGTCCGGCTTCCCGCACTGCCTTTGAATATATGCGCGAGTCTGAAGCACTCATTTTTCTCGAACTTAATCTCTTGCCGACCACCGCTTCCTTTTCATCGCTGTGTATTACAAGCATAGGGCTGCCGCATCTTCTGCACGCAAGCTTTCTGTCCTCGTCAAAAGCCATCTTTTCGCCGAACGCGTACCCGCAGAATGTGCAGAGCAGGACAAGGTCCTTTGTCCCAAGGCGCTCTTTCAGTTTTTCAATGCCGTCCTCCCTCCCGAACGAAGGAGACAACAGCTCAGAATAGCTGTATGCTGACTGCACCGTCTCTTTTGTGAAAGGAGAGCCTGTGCGGTCCAATACCTCTATCTTTATCCGCCCACTTCTTAATCCAGAAGCGAACTCCCTTACGCATTCAACATCGAAATAGTTTTTCTTGAGGTCCCTGAGCACCTCGTCGAATACCACAGAGCCCTCATAAAAATTCATCACCCTGTCTACAGCTCCTCTTCCAAGCTTCGCACCCTTGTCTATTATCCCGAACAGGGTCGCTATCTTGACAAACTTATACCTGAAAAGGTCGGAGCCTGTGACGAATCCGAGAGCATCGAAATCTTCAACAGCAGCCGATTGCATCACAGCTTTTCTAACATCAGGCTTCCTGAAATTGTATCCGAAATCAAGGAGTATCATATACTGGTTCGCCCTTGCCGCAACCCTGCCTCCTGACTGCACGGAGCAGACGTGGGAAAGGAGTCTTGCAAGGAACTCGTTTCCAAGTTTGCCGAGCGAAGTGTATACTACAGCATAGTCCTCCAATTCCTCGATCACCAGCCTTTCAGGCCCTGGCACGAAGAACTTGCGCTGCTTTTTGATGAAAGATTCCACAGAAGGCAGAGTGCTTTTGCTGATGAATTTATCTGCGCTGCCAAGCCCATCCTGCATGTATCTTAAGACTGTGGAAACGGTGTCCTTTGAAACTGGTATGTCTTCGCCTTCCCAATCCGGCACCATGGCCTCGGTCTTTTCGCCGGGTTCTACCGAGACGACACCGTCCTCTATGCTGAGCACCTTCCAAGGCATGCCCTTGCTTATGAAGTACGCACCTTCTTCTATGTTCGAATATACGAATTTTTCGTCGAGGTACGAGATTATTTTGTTGCTCACCACACTCTTCACAGAAAAGCGCGTAACCTCCGGTATCACGCTTATATTGCTGTAAAAATACGCCCTGCTGCGCCTTCCGATGCCCACCTTTCCGCCGTCTATCTTCAATAATCCGATGCCGCCTGCAAATCCCAGAAGCTCATTGAATTTCTGCTCTGGAAGATTCCTAAACACCGATGATCTCTTTACCATGCCGAACATCCTCCCTGTGTCTATTCTTCCATATTCAAGTGCAATGCCGCATGCCTGGTTCAAAAGCACATCGTACGGATTCTCCTCCATCCTGTTCTGCTCAAACCTTCCTTTCAGTGCAAGCTCCGCTATCGCAGCAGATTCGAGCGCTTCAATGCTGCCTGAAACGATTATCCTGCCGCGCGATATTCTTCCTTCCGCATGCCCTCCCCTGCCTATCCTCTGTATAAGGCGTACTGCCTGCCTAGGGGAGCCGTACTGTATTACGAAATCCACCCTCCCTATGTCCATCCCAAGCTCCAATGAACTTGTCGATATTATCGCCTTCAGCTTTCCCTGCTTGAACCCCGATTCTGTGCTTATGCGCTCCTCCTTGTCTATCGAACCATGGTGCACCGCTATGGCCCCGAATCCCATCTTCTGTTCAAGATACAGCAGCTTCCTCCCAAGGGCTTCGACCACCTGTCTGGTGTTTGCGAATATTATCGTAGCCTCGGATTCCTTCACCAGCGAGGCTATGCTGTAGACCCTCGCAGCAGCAGGCTCATCTATACTGAAGAAATCCTTTATCTTAAAAACATCCTCTGCCTTTACAGGCGCATCTACAAGTATCTCAAAATCCCTCTCCTTTTTCGACGCGACAATCTCATGCCTCCTGCTTCCGAATGCAAACCTGCATGTTTCGTCGAGATTGCCTATTGTCGCGCTTATGCCTATCCTTTGAAAATCATGCGAAAGCTCCTCAAGCCTTTCAAGTGCGACAGCAAGCTGTGCGCCCCTCTTGTTATAGTAGAGTTCATGCACCTCATCGATCACTACGACCTTCACGTTTGAAAGCGCCTGCCTCAGCCTTTTCGAAAGGAAGAGATTCTGCAGCGTCTCAGGAGTCGTGACGAGCACCTGCGGCGGAAAAGCTGCCTGCCTCTGCCTTTCCTTTGCGCCTGTGTCCCCATGCCTCACTGCCATGCTCACTCCTGAGCCTTCTGAAAGGGAGGAAAGCCTGTTCAGGAGGTCGCGGTTCAGCGCCTTCAGCGGAGTGATGTACAATGCGAATATCCCGTTTTCCGACGTCTGCGCTTTTTTGAGCACAGGAAGGAAAACAGCCTCTGTCTTTCCGCTGCCAGTTGGCGCTGAGACAAGGCAGTTGCTCCCGCTGCCTATGCTACGGAATGCCATTTCCTGTATCTCTGTGAAGGAGCCGTATTTCTCCAAGAAGAGAGAGAACGGATCAGCCATCATAAATGAAAGAGCGGGCAGAAATCAGACTATGTATGCTCTGCCGAAAGCCTGCTTGAAAGAATTGCCAGAAGTATAATTCAGCACTATTCCCAGATTGAGATTGAAAGGAATCCCCGATATCACAGTGCTGTTGTAGTAGCACTTGAGGCTGACGTTCGCAGAGCCCAGCGCATTCACTGTATAGTTAAGCCGTGTCGCCTTTGTCGGCGAAACCAAATAACAAAGCCCTCCATGCAGCTCCACGCTCTGGTTGTAATTGTTTATCAGCTTGAATTTCAGAGTGCTGTTAGAATACGCTGCATCGGTGCAGTTGAAGCCCTGCACGAACCCGCACGAATTCGCAATCCCTGAAAGGAACACGTAAGGCTTGCCGCTCTCATGGAGCGCCTGTATCGCCTCCACAGACTCAGGGACGGAGTAGATCAATTTTGACGTATTTGCGATTGCAAAGTCAGTTATGTTCACGCTGCCTATATATGCTCTTGTTGCAGTAAGCGAGAAAGGCCCTATCTTCCCAGACCTCGGGAAAGCGTATGTGGAGCAGTAAGAGACGTTTGATATGTTGTATATCGCGCCGTAGCATACAAGAAACGGGCTCGTCATGTTTGTAGATTTTTGCAGGTAGTGGATGCTGTCATTAAGCTCGAACATCTTCCCTATGCTGAACACATTGCCATTGAATCCTGAGTATGCGCCGATTCCCAGTGCATTTGACACTATGGAATTCGCCGCGAAGGTCAGGTTTTCAGAGGAAGGCATGTAATGCAGCTCCGGAGGTTTTGCAACCAGCGAAGTGCAGTTGAGCGTGCCGTTCGTCCCGATTATCTTTATCCATCCGCCGGAATACCAGCTGCACAGCGTTGAATAATTATCAAGCCTTACGAAGGTGAGCCCTGTTCCGTTGACAGTGATGTTCCTGCTCTGCAAACCTTTGTACTCAGCTGCATATGTTATTACTGCTGGAACCAGATAGCCGCGTATCCATATCGAAGAGACATGGCCCTTTGCATATGCGCCATTCGCATAAGAGAGTTCTTTCATGTAAGAGCCCGCAATGCTTGTTATCGGGTACATGAAACCATTGAGTGAGCTGATGTTCGACAATGTAAGCGGAATAGAGGTGAAGTTGCTGTATATGAATGAAGCCGTTACAACACCACTGCTGTCAAGATCAGCATAGGAACCAGCTTCAAGCCCGTTGCTGTTTATGTACTGATACGGTGCAGGATTCTGGCTCTGGCTTACTGTAAAGTTAGTTGCTGACCTGGCGGCGGCCCTGTCCGAGAGCGGGACCACATTCCCGGGGTCAGCGACTACAGACAAATTGTAAAAACCCGCGTTTTTCGGCGTGTAATTGAATGGTATGATGACAGACTTGCCCTCAGGTATGTCCACCTTGTATATGTTTTCTGTAGAGCCGTTCACGTACAGGCCGAGGTCAAGCCCTGAGATTGCAGAGCCGCCTGTGTTAACTACAGTTATCGGGATTCTGATGTTCTGATATGGATATATCCGGCCTCCGGCAAGAGTCCTGTTGAAAGAAACGGAAAGCTGGTACGACGGCGAGCTGTAGAACCTGAAGTAAAGCGCAACTGCAATCACTATGACAAAGAAAGCCACCCATAAGTATTTCTCGTTCTTCATATCAACAACCGATTCAGCCCTTGCCCTTTATCTCACGCAGCACTTCCTTTATGTTGCTGAAAACATCTTTATAATAGCTCTCAAAAACATTGAAATCCCATGGCTCGTGCGTCCCAGATGCGGACATGCCTCTTCTGAAATAGAAGCGCGCGTCGGAATTGTCCACAAGGCCCATCTTCTTCATGCGCAGCAGATGGTAACGCAGTGTCTTTTCATTCATCGGCTCCCACTGCGATCCTATGTAATTCAACAGGTCAGGAACCTTCGGATCCTCGCCCTTCACGAACTGGAAATTGAGCATCGCGTCAAGGACAGCAACAGCGGACAGCCTCGATTCCCCCGGGTTTATTATCCCGAGGCTCAGCGCAAGCCATCTCAGCGCTGACCTCTTCGTCTCAAGCACCTCTTTCGTCAGCCTGAGCTTCCTGAGCGTGAGCTCCCCTTCTATAAGGCCCGCTTCGTTAAGTTCCAGAACAGCACCTAAAAGAATGCAATAAGAT
>DAIDAD010000018.1 GCA_027310795.1 Candidatus Micrarchaeaceae archaeon
GTGGTACACCAGCGCCATGTTTGCCAGGATGAGGGCTGCGATTATGTATATTTGATATGATGCTATGTAGAACGTCACAAGGGTGACATCGGCCACGCTTGCACCGAGGATATACAGCAGCGATACAAATATCGGCACCTGGCATGCGCAGCTTGCTATGACTCCGCCTGCAAGGAGGGTTATGGAGCCTGAAGCGCCGTATTCAAGCGCCTCCGAGTACTTGAGCCTTGATGCTATCACATATGCGGATATCGTCGCAAGAATTCCTGAAGTAAGGGTCAGCAAGTATACCGCATATATAGGCGCTGACACAAGGAAGAGGCCGTAGTTGCTCTTTGTTATTATGTAATAGAATAGAGAGTAATAGACGAGTATCGCTATTATGAATACCGCTGTGTACTGCGGCTTCGTGAATATTTTCCTGAGCTTGCGCAGCCTGCCAGCTGCTCTTCTGCTTTCTGGCATGAGATTACCTTCAGAAGGAATTCTTCTGTATCTGGGCTTCTATCTTTATTATAGCAGGAAGGTTGCATGCGCTCACTGCCGAGGGGTTTTTGATGCTCAGGCAGAGCTCTGCTATGTAGAAATCAGCTGCCGCGTATTCTGACCATGAGAACTGGCTGTTCGGCGCGCTGAAGGCGCTGAGTATCTTTTCGTGAGTCATGAAAGTTATCTGGGGGGATCCTGAAACAAGGTTTGTGTTGTTGCCAAAGACTATTCCGTCAGCGCCGCCTATCTGATAGTTGCCCCAGATCGTATATGGTGTGCCGTTGAAGTTATTTAGCTGGTTTATGATTTTGAACGCGGCTATGTCGCTCTGGTTCCCTGAGCCGTTTACCTCTTCGCCTATCACCGGCGTAGGCTGCAGCACGAAGCCGCCGGTTATCGGATATACGTCCTCTATCGTTATGAAGTTGACATATGGACTTGAATAATGGTTTACAAGGTCTACTCCTGGTGCCGTATAATTGTCATTGTTCCAGTAGAGCGTTGGCACGTCGCCGTCCTGCAGCGCGCTGTATCCTTTGTACAGCTTGTTGAACGTGCCGAACCTTGATAGCGCGAGCGCCATGGCCCAGCGGTTCTCGGCGCAGAATATGCAGGTTATTGAGCCGAGGTAGATTACGGAGCTTTTGTTGTCTATCATAAGGCCGTTCACAGTGTTTGCCTTGAATCCTCCTATTAGGTAAGCTATCGGATTCTTAATTGAGCCGTTGAGGTACATCTGCCCGGCGGTTTCATAGTATGAGTCAGGGGCGTTGTTTATTATTGCCAGTTCTGTTGCGTTGAGCGGCTGGTCTATGTTTGTGAGCCTGTTTCCGAAATACGAATTGTTTGTCGTTGTGGTCGGCGGTGCGGTAGGCTGCGATTGGTATCGCACCAGTGTGAAAATGGCTATCGCTATTGCGATTATGCCTATCACAAGGGCAACAGTCGATACTATCCTGAATGCCTTCACTGTTTTTTTGTAATAAGCAAGGGTTTTGTCCGCATCACGCTGTCTTGCCATCAGATCAACAACACTGATTCCATTAAATTATATAAGGTTTTCAGAGCCATCTTATATGAAGGTATTGTTTATCTACCTTTTGCTTTTCTTGAAGGTTTAATAATGTTAGAATCATAAAATCAAGCATGGCACAGGTTTCAAGCGTGATTATCAGGGAGCGCACTGCGCAGGTTGCCGAGATGTCTGACGCGCATTGCCATCTCGACCTCTTCAGCGACATCGATGGAACGGTGAAGAAGGCGAATTCAGACGGTGTCGGCATAATCATAACTTCCGGTGGAACGGTAAGCGGGAATGTGGGCGCAATTACTGCGACAAGGCATGACAGCGTGTTTGCGACGATAGGGATAGACCCGTCTGCGATTGAGGATTATGCCTATGTTGAGGGCATGAATGACCTGATAAGGTCGAACAGCAAGATAATCGGGATAGGGGAGGTGGGCCTTGATTCAAAATATGTGGAAAAATATGATCTGAGGATGCAGAAAAAGGCTTTTGAAGGACAGATAGACATTGCAAAGGAGCTTGGCTTGCCGGTGGTCGTGCATTCGCGCGGCATGATGAAAGAAGTAATAGAAGTAATTGAAGAATATGCTGATGTGAGGTTCATGATGCATTTCTTTGAGGGCACTGCAGAAGATGCTGAAAGGCTTGCAAACGCCGGGAATCTCGTCTCGATACCCGTAGCTTTAAATTCCAATAGGAAAAAGGTTATAAAGCATCTCGGCATAGATAATCTGGTAGTTGAGACTGATTCGCCAGTTGTTGGGCACAGCCCTTCCGAAGTGAAGGGGACCATAGAACTGATATCGAAAATGAAAAGCGTCAGTTTTTATGATGTGGCTTCCATGACGACCGCAAATCTCAAGAGGTTTTTTTATATATAGCGCTTATGGGCCCGTAGCTCAGCTTGGACAGAGCAGCAGCCTTCTAAGCTGACGGTCGCGGGTTCAAACGAGCTTCTGAAAATCCCGCCGGGCCCGATATGAAGTGATTTAATGGGAAATAACAAGGAATTTGACGAGATAATCGCACAGGTCAAGCAGCAGATAGACTCACTGCTAAACGACAACAGCGTACCGAGGAATGTGAAGACGTCGCTGGGCGAGGCTAAGACCGCGCTGGAGCATGAAGAGAACGCTTATTCTGTAAGGGCAGGAACGGCAACATACAAGGTTGATGAAGTTAGCAACGACATAAACCTGCCTCCTTACGCAAGGACAGTTGTGTGGAACATACTCAGCCTTCTTGAAGGTATAAAGGAGTAAAGGAGTTTTTCCCATGCTTATTAATCCTTAACCCTTATTACAGATATTGAGTGCATGGGCTTCAGGCTTGACAGTAGGATAAAGAATGCGATAGAGAGAGACGGCAGATTCATGATTACGACCACAAAAGGGGATTTCCCGCTTGTGGTGGACAGGACGGAAGGCGACTTCATATATGACATATCCGGAAACAGATTCATAGACTTCTCGACCTTCATTTCAGTTTACAACTTCGGGGGCAATTCCAGGAAAGAAGTGAGGGACGCGATAAAGAAGCAGGTAGACATAACGATGCATGCTGCTTTCACTGATTTCTACGGGGAAAGGCCGGTTGCGTTTGCGGAGAACCTGCTCAAGGTATTTCCAAGGGGATTCGGCAGGGTCTTCTTTGCAAATTCAGGCACAGAAGCAAATGAAGCGGCGCTCAAGTTTTCAAAGATATTCACGAAAAGGCAGTACACCCTTGCATTCTACAACGCATTCCATGGCAGGACTTACGGTTCATTGTCGATGACAGCTTCAAAGATAGTCCACAGGCAGAATATAGGTCCTCTCGGGCCGGTTGTGCATGCACCTTATGCATACTGCTACAGGTGCCCTTTCAAGCTCGAATACCCTTCATGCGGGATGGCATGCGTAGATTACATAAAGAAATATCCTCTTGCAAAGGACCTGCCGCCTAACGACACTGCCGCTATATTCATCGAGCCGATACAGGGAGAGGGCGGATATGTTGTCCCGCCTAAGGAATTCATAACTGAAATGAGGAAGATTGCAGATGACAATGGCATGCTGCTGGTGGCTGATGAGGTCCAGTCAGGGTACATGCGCACAGGCAAGTTCCTGGCACTCAGCAATTTCGGAGTCGAAGCCGACATTTATACGCTTGCGAAGAGCATTGGCGCAGGTCTGCCGATGGGGGCGACTGTGGTAAGGCGTTCCCTTGGAGATATACCTGAAGGCGCGCATGGGAATACTTTCGGCGGCAACCTTGCGGCCGTAGCTGGCGCCGAGGCGCTGCTGAAGTATGTGAGGGCAAATATGAAAAGGATAGAATCTGGGATACGTGAGAGGTCAAAGATTGTCATGAAACGCCTTGAATCGATGAAGGAAAGGTACGAGATTGTGGGCGATGTCCGTGGCATAGGTCTTATGATAGGCATGGAAATCGTCAAGGACAAGAAGACAAAGGAACCTGGGATAAAGGAACGTGATATGATAATGACGCGCGCTTTCGAGAACGGGCTTGTCATGCTGCCTGCAGGCGAGTGCTCGATAAGGCTGATACCACAGGTTGAAATCGACAAGAAGGTCCTTGAAAAAGGACTGGACATACTTGAGGAATCTGTAAAGGCGGTTTCAAAAACTAGACATACTTGAGCAGGCTGAACTGTCCATCATCGGCAGGCTCCTCTGCTGTGCCGAATATGCTGCTTATCTCTTCTCTTACAAGGTATAGCCTCTGTTTTATGTAGTCGTCAAGGTCGTACCTGTCTGCAAGGTTTATTGCCGAGACAAGGTATTTCTCTATCCCGCCTTTTGACACAGTGAGCAGCAGCTTCCCGCCATCCCTCGTGCACTTGCCAGAGAGCGGAATGCGCCTGTACTTTGAATTGCAGGTTGAACACCTGAACGACTGCCTTGAGAATGAGTGCAGGTTGCCTATCAGATCAGGTATGAAGTGCCCGGTTATCACACGCCTTGCGGCGTTGCGCTTGTCGACCGCGTATATTATGTCCATTAGGCTGAATTCAGCTTCAAGTTTCTCGTTCATGGTCTTGAACTGCGTGTAGCTGCTCCTTTTTGGCGAGTCAGAGACAGCATGCATGGAAGATGGCATTGTGAACATTAAGTTCGAAAAAACCGCTTTCGACTTGAGCCTGTCCTCGACAAGCTCCACCTTTGCCTCTGAAGGCGATGAATTCGCATATGCCTTCCTGTAGAATTCAAGGTCGTATCCTTTTACCACCTCCATCGCATGAACTTCGTCGTCCACCTCTTCAGGGTTTATGTTCACAGTGAGTATGAGAGGTATGTCCATGCTTCCGCCTACGCTGCTCGGGAAGTATTCCCTTGAGAAGTTTATCAGCGCATCGAGAAGCAGCATCGTAGCGTCTTCGTCTCCGTCGCAATTCCTCCTTCTTGCAGATATTGTGTAGGGATGTGCGAAGCCGACGCTTGCTTCTGTAAACCCTATGATCCTGTTAGTGACTCCGCATGAAGTGTGAGGTGAGAGTGTTATCGCAAGCTCTCCGACCATGTCTTTTATGCTGTCGGTGGAATAGAAAGGTTTCATACAGTACAGCCTTTCAAGCATCTCATTCAGGAATTTTGCTGTCTTGAGAAGGTACTCTGCGCCCCTTCTGTTTATTATCACGTCCTGGTGCATCATCTCGACAAGCTGCGCATCGCTCGTCAGTTCTTTGCCCTCATAGTCCTTGGTGTAGCCCAACTCTCTTGCTTTCTCGACGGTTATCCCTATCTCTGCAGGGTAGAAGTGCGTTATTGGCATGTCTGTCGCATCGAACCTTGATGTCCCGTCCTTGAATATGAATACGCCATTGAATGCGCGCAGGATTCCTTTCTCCATAGGTTCTGTATACTTGTTGCTGTTTGACATCCCTTTTACTCCCTTGACTATCTTCGGCATGCTGCTGATTTTGAGCTTCTGCATCGCGTCTGAGACCAGCTTTGAGAGGTTTATCTCCCTTTTGTAGTAACCTATGCCCTTAACGTTGCATTTGGGGCATGTCTCTTCAACCACTGCGGAGCAGACGGGGCATATCTTTTCTATGTATGAATGCTGCCCGCAGTCATAGCAGTAAGGCGTGTCTATCGTGCGCTTGCAGCTGCTGCACTTGTATCTTGCAATCTCTACAGTCATCTGGTGCCTGAATTTCTTCGAGTCGTTAGAATATGCGTTTGTTATGTTCCTATCCCTGCCAGCATAGTCGCCCAATGGAAAGAGTATGTTCGGCGCTGGCTTCATCAACCTCTCCTTCGCTTTTTCAGGCCTGCCTATCCTAGCCCCTAAGAACGTAGACCTTTGCGGTATTTTGAAATCGCTTATCGAATTCACGTATTCTAGCGGGTCAGTCGTCAGTTTTGCGGGTTTATCGTTATTTGTTCCGAGGGAAGCGGCAAGGCTCCTTCCATTTTCATTCTCAATTATCATAGTATCGTTATGCATTGTGTGCGGAACGTTGAGCAGTTCGAGTATCCGTTTTATCTTCTGGCCCGCCGGCAACTCTACCGCGGCTTTCCTGTCAAGCGCAGCTTTGGAATTTCCCTTGAGATATGCGCGCAGCTCCGCAATCTCGGAAGTGGATACTGCCTGGAACTCGAACAGGAACTTCGGATGTATTGGTATAGAGTAGTCTGCGGAAATGGCATACGCCTCGTCAAAGCTTATTCCCTTGTGGTCAGGCTTTGCCCCTGGCTCCTTCTCCTTCAATTCAAGTTCCCATAATTCCTCGGTATAGCTCGGCTGTTTCAGCTGCGTATTCGACTTCTTGAAATCTCCATATGTGATCAGCATGTCGCCTAACGATAGCACTTCCGCAACCTGTTCCTTCAGCTGCTCTGCCGTGGCTGCATCGTTTATGCGCAGAGCATCGCCGTTCTTCAGCCTTACGAATGGCCCTTCTATAGAATCAACGGGCACAGCAACGCATCCCTTGCCAGGGAATTCTATCTTCATCTGCGTGCCTGTCGCTATGAAGCTGCGCAGTATTATCATGGTCGCTGGGCTTACTCCTTTTGCCGCTATGCCCGTGAATCTGCTCCTTCCGTACCTCAGCCGGAATCCGCCTGACCTTCCAGGATATGCGAGTATAGGCCTGCCTGCCACTATCTCTTCGAGGAAGACAGCCCTGTTGTCCTTGGACTCGTTTTTCTTCACGTCTACTTTTATTATGTTGTTCAGCCAGCTCCAGTCGAGGCCTACGCTCTTCGTCTCCTTGAGTATCTTCTTCGCTTTCTGCGCTATCCCTTCGCACACGACCAGCGGCACTCCGCCGCGCACCTTGTTCGTTATCGGTATGTCCTTGCCGTTCGGCAGTATCCGCTTCAGGTTTGCATGCACACTCACCTCCAGGTTCCCAGGCGGCATCCCGTCTATGCATACAGGGCAGTTGGAGAGTATTTCGCGTACGTCCTGCTCCGGTGGTTTGTACTGCAGCCTTGCTATCCTTTCATGGTACAGCTCTGTTTCCTCAAGGTACCTTTCTATCTCGTCATCAGTAGGTTCGTAATCGCTTATCTTGAATATTTTCCTGCAGTAATCAGCAAGCGCAACGGACAGTGCAGCGTTTGTCCCGCCTGCTCCCCTTATAGGCCCTGCATAGCATATGCAGAGGTAATCGGTGCCGTCCCTGTTCTTGTACTTCGATATGCTGCTTATCCCTTCGGTCGGTGCGACGAGTATGCCTTCCGTTAGGACCGCGGTGCCTACCCTCACTGCCATCTCTATCCTTTTGAGATCCTCCATTCCAGAGAACCTTTCATTTACACATATCTCTTTTGCCACCTCGAATGCAAGCATGCTTCTCGATTGGCCCCTGTTGAGCGAGCGTATTATAGCCGCAATGCCTTCTATGTTTATCAGCCCTTCGACCCTGCTTGCGAGATCCGGCGCTGGTCTTATCTCCACATATGGCTTAGGGTCATAGCCCTTTGCCCTTGCTTCCGATGCTACAGAATAGGCTTTGTTGAAATCATTCTGCAGTTTGTTGAAATACGCGTCTATGTCCATATTAATCCTTCATGATATTGAAGTCTATGTTTGAGACGTTCATCGCCTTTGCCCAGTATACAGGCAGCAGCGCCGGCGTTGGCATGTGGCCGAGCTTTATCTGGTATGATGTCCTCGCCTGCCAGGTGCCGCTGTTTATTATCATAGTGCCATGGTATTCCGACTGGCCGTTCTTGTGCAGGTGCCCCATGTGCAGTATGTCAGGCACCTGGTCTATTATCATCTGATCTGTCGACGAAGGGACTATCGGGTTGTGACCGTATACTGGTGAAAGGTGCCTGCGCTTCAGTACTTCGAGCATTGCGCCTTCGGGCCTTGAATAGCTCAGTCCCTTTATTCCCTGAATTACAGAATCGAGGGAAGTGCCGTGGTATGAAAGGATCTTTATCCCGTCAAGCGTCACGTAACCAGGGTTCGAGAGCATGTGCATGTTCTTGTACTTCATCTCCTTCAGGAACTCTTCTGCGAGCGGCGGCTGCGGTTCTGCCCTCTGCATCGCATCATGATTTCCAGGGAGCATGAATATCTCTATGCTGTCGGGCACCTCTGAAAGCAGTTCGAACAGCAGGTTATACTGCCTGTATATGTCCTCTATCACAAGCTCGGATTCCTGATTGGGGTAAACGCCTATCCCGTCGACAAGATCCCCGCCTATCACTATGTATTTCACCTTCTCAGCTATTTCCTGCTTATAGTCAGTGCCGAGGTTTATCCATTTGAGGAAGTTCCTGAACTGCTTCTCCATGAAGAGCTTTGACCCGACATGCACATCCGACATTAAGGCTATGCCGTGCTCCTCTTCAGTGTGCTTCCTCTGCCTTATGGGTATGTCCGGCCTTACAATCATCCTTGCAATTATGAAAGGCGAGGATATCCTGCCGTTTATCCCTATGACCTCGTCTACGATTATCTTCTCCGCTTCGGCAAAGAGTGCGGCGTGCTCCCTCGACGATTCCTTCTGCGGCCTTAGGAACATGACCTTTGCAGTTCCGGTCTCATCCTCTATTGTTACAAGCACATGTCCGTTTTTGGTTATTATCTTGTCGTATACCATGCCGAGTATGCTTACGTCCCTGCCGTTCATGTACTGCTTCATGCTGTCTATGCTCTTGAGCACTTCTGTGAATTTGGGGTTTCTGCCAGACATTATCATCGTCTTCAGCCTGCGCAACCTGTCGTTGAAATAATCGGCGAAGTCCGATGCTCTTGCGCCTGTCTTCTTGACCTCGAGGTTGCTCACTGAAAAATCAGCAGCGTGGCTGGGGCTTACCCTCGGCTTCTGCGCCGTAAATTCCTTCGGCGCTGGCATCTGAATGCGTTCCTTCATTATCTGCGCAAGCACTTCCTTGTTGAGTATCCTTGGTTCTTCAGAATCCTTGAAAAAATTGACAACATACGCGGCTAAAGACTCGATGTCCATGTCATTGAGCTCTGCTGCATACAGGTCGGAGCTTATGATAGCTATGCCATTAAGTCTCTTTGCAAGCTCGGTTACTGATGCCCCTATCATATCACCCGCATGATTAGCGCTATATATTGCCCTATGTTTAATTTATACCTTTTGCAGAAACTATAATTGCTCTGCCTTACCGTAAGGTATTTAATAATAATATAGGAAATCTGGCAAGCTGCGGGTTTGTTACTTTTTATGGGCTTTCTGCTCCAGCTTGGCCTCTTCTATGTCAAGGCTTTTTGCGAGCTGCGCCTTATTCTTCGGGTCTATCTTCTCAGAGAGCAGTTCGAGGTGGCTCACGTTGCACCTCCTCTCATTTGTCCTTATTGCAG
>DAIDAD010000019.1 GCA_027310795.1 Candidatus Micrarchaeaceae archaeon
CTTTAATACTAATGATACTTCTCACTGCCATAGCAGGGTTTTTCCTTTACAGGCACATGGCGCCTGTGAAAGCCGGCGGAACTGCAGTGAAAAAGCGCAGGGGCTGATTTATTGCACGATAAGGAGAAAGCTCTCAGGGAGCATCTTAGGCACAATGGAAAGATAGAGATTCTTTCAAAGGTAAAGATAGAGAGCAGCGAAGACCTGTCCACATATTATACGCCCGGGGTGGCGTACGTATCTGAAGCCATAAAGAAGGACAAGGACAAGGCCTATGATTACACATCAAAGGCGAACACGATAGCCATAGTGACCGATGGGACGAGAATATTGGGCCTCGGGGATATAGGACCAGAGGCAGGGCTCCCTGTAATGGAAGGCAAGGCGCTGCTGTTCAAGAGGTTCGGCGGCATAGATGCTGTGCCGATATGCCTCGGCACGAAGGATGAAGAGGAGATAATAAAGATAGTCAAGGCGATTGCGCCGTCGTTCGGCGGGATAAACATAGAGGACATAAAGTCGCCTAAGTCTATAAGAATAGCGAACAAATTGTCATCTGAATTGGACATACCCGTATTCCACGATGACAGGCAGGGCACTTCCGTTGTCACGCTTGCTGCGCTCATTAACGCGCTGAAGGTTGTCGGAAAGAAAAAAAGCTCCAGGGTAATCATCAATGGCGCAGGCGCCGCAGGCATAGGGATTGCCGAGCTGCTGCATCATTATGGATTCAATGACCTGATAGTGGTCGACACTGAAGGGGCGATATATAAAGGAAGAAAGGAGAATATGAACGAGTTCAAGGAGCACATAGCAGATATTACAAACAAGAAGCATGAGAAAGGGGCGCTTGCAGACATTGCAAAGGGTGCAGACGTCATCATAGGCGCGTCTGAGAAAGGCGTATTTACCGAGCAAATGATAAGGGGCATGAATGACAAGGCGATAGTGTTTGCACTGGCAAACCCGTTTCCAGAGATAACTTATGAAGAGGCGAGGGGCGCAGGCGCAGCCATAGTCGCAACCGGCAGCAGCGAGTGGCCGAACCAGGTGAACAACGTCATAGCCTTTCCAGGGATAATGCGAGGCCTTCTTGACTCGAGGATAAAGAGGGTCAACAACGACATGCTTGTAGGCGCGGCTGCTGCGATTGCAAAGTCTACGGGCCATTTAAGCACGGCGCACATACTTCCGAACATCTCAGACAAGGGCTTTGAATCGAGAATTGCGCCGTCAGTTGCAGGGATGGTCGCTGCTGCAGCTTCAAACACAGGGGAAGCAAGGATAAAGATTACTGAAGAGCATGCAAAGAGAAAGGCGAAGGCTCTGATAAAAAGGTACAAGAAAATAGAGAAGATGGCGGTAAGGTACCCTTATCCTGAATCAAGGGAAGAATTGCCAGGCTGAGCATAATTCCGGGCACCGTCCTTTGCGCGGTCCTCCCTGCCGCGGGCTATTGAAAGGATGATAGAGAGCGCTATTATTACAGACGACACGTAGAATGCGCTCTGAAGCCCGTGCATGAACATTGCGCCGGCTGCAGCAGAAACCGAAAGAGTGGTGCCTGCGAATATCTGGATTGCAGTGGCCCTTGGTATTGCTGTAGAGATTGCGGCAAGCGCGACTGCAAAACTGAGCACCATCCCTATGTTGTTCATCGTCCTTGTCACTCCTGAAGCCATTCCGTACTTGTCCCTCGGTGCGTTTGCCATTATCGCGCTCATGTTTGCAGGGTAGAAGAAACCAGAGCCTGCGCCTGTGAGTATGGTTATCAGCGAGACCAGGTATATCGGCGAGGATACGCCCAAAAGAGTAGCATATGCAAGATACGCTGCTATTGTTAAGACCAAGCCAATCGTTGCAGGAACGCGAGCGCCTATCTTGTCAGATAGCCTTCCTGACAAGGGCCCTATGAACATTCCTATGATATAACCGGGAAGTAGGTACAGGCTTGATGTCAATGGGCTGAGCCCGCGTACTCCCTGCAGGTAGAGAATGAGCAGAAATAGCACCGCAAAGGATGCTGTGGAGACGAGCATTCCGGCAACGCTTGAAAATGCAAAGACCCTGCTCTTGAATATGGAGAAGTCTATGACCGGGAACTTGTGCCGAAGCTCCCATGCTGCGAAAACTGCAAACATCACAAGCGAGATTGCGATAGCTGTCAGGACCGTGCTCGAGAAGCCGTCCGATATTGTCGATATCGAAGCTACTGTAAGTATTGTCAGGGCTATGCCGAGGAGCACCGAGCCTATAATGTCCAATGGCTGCGAACTCTGCACTGCTTTGTTCCTGAGCCTTGAGAACGACAATGGGATTATAACAAGGCCTATCGGCAGGTTTATCAAAAATATAAGGCGCCAGTTTATTGTTGCGAGTATCCCTCCGAGTATTATTCCAAGAATTGAACCTAGGGACCAGCCTATTGCTGTGAAGCCGAATGCCTTGCCGCGCTCATGCGGTTCGAAATTGTCCGATATAACAGCGCTGCTGTTTGAACTTATCATTCCCCCGCCAAGCGCCTGGAGCGCGCGGAACCCTATGAGAAAGTAGATTGTTGGGGACAGGCCGCAGAGCACAGAACCTATTACGAATACGACAAGGCCGTAGTTGTATATCCTCTCGCGTCCGTACTTGTCGCCTATCTTTCCGAGCTGGCTCGATATTACAGTTATGACGAGAATGTATGCCATTATCGTCCATATTGAGACTATCGGAGAAGTGCCGAGATCTGTGTCAATGGTGGGAAGCGCGAGTATGACTATGGCTATGTCTATCGCGGCCATCAGCACGCCGACTACCAGCACTGCGAGTATCTGGTTGCTGCTGTGTTTTTTCTCAGCCATCATACACACTGGAAACATTTTGCAGAATTATAAATTGGCGATTACGCTTATAAACATGTAAGCATGTTT
Organism: Candidatus Micrarchaeaceae archaeon; assembly: GCA_027310795.1. GTDB lineage: Archaea > Micrarchaeota > Micrarchaeia > Micrarchaeales > CABMGC01 > JAKAUU01. The sequence continues at coordinate 2,916 of DAIDAD010000019.1, forward strand.
TGTAGGCTATCCGCCAGCGCAATGCTGGCAAAGGGGAAGCAATGCGTAAGCCGAGCGGATGCAGAGGCAGATTTAAATATCTTTTTATAGCTTACTCTCCAATATATTTCGTGCTACTTAATCTGCGCTTTCCTGCCCTGCAGTGAGTGAATTGGTAGTTATGGACAACATTAGTAATGATATTAGGATAGCCGTTGACACGGGAAAGGTCAGCCTCGGCTACAAGGAAGTAGTCAGATCGATTGAAGACGACAAGGCGAAGCTCGTCATAGTCGCAAAGAAGGGCGCGAAGGAAAAGGTCGCCGACATACTGCACCTGTGCAAGGTGAGCGGCATAAAGGCGATAAGCTATGAGGACGGGTCCATGGAATTGGGAGCCGTCTGCGGAAAGCCCTATTCTGTCATCGGGCTTGCCGTGATTGAACAGGGAAACAGCAAGATACTTGATTATTAGGTGAATGGTTGCCGAAGGGAGAATTTGCTGCAAAGGAACTTATCAAAAAGAGGAAGAAGCACCGCATGCTCAACAAGTGGTGGAAGAGGAAGTATTTCAAGCTCAAGAAGAAGTTCGACCCTGTGGGAACTGTCCCCATGGCAAAGGGCCTTGTTCTGCAGAAGTTCGTGCTCCAGCAGAAGCAGCCTCATTCAGGCCTCATAAAATGCGTGCGTGTCCAGCTTGTTAAGAACGGAAAGGTAGTGGGTGCATATGTGCCTTACGACGGAACCATAAACTTCATAGAAGAGCACGACGAAGTGACCATACAAGGAATGGGAGGATCGCAGAGAGGGCAGATGGGCAGCATACCAGGTTTGAAATACAGGGTGATTGCACTTAACGGAATTGACATTTACCAGATAGTGAAGGGCAAGAAGGAGAAACCTAAGAGATGATTTTGAATGGCAGATGATATTAAGGAAAATGTGCAGGAAAATGTGCAGCAAACCGCTCCACAGCAGAAGCCGTCTGCGCAGAAAGCGCCGCAGAAGAAGAGGAGCAGGAAAGATATTGATGTGAACTTCAATGAACAGATGCTGTTCGGCAAGTACAGCCTTAAGGGACTTGAGATAAACGATCTCAGCATCGCGCCTTATGTCAACTTAAGGCAGCATGCATACCCGAACATATTCGGACGAAGGAAGGACCAGTCATACTACAATTCTCACATAAACATAGTCGAGCGCCTGATAAACAAGCTCATGCGCGGCGGCACGGGCAAGAAGGTCATGGGAAAGGTGATAAGGACAGAAGGGAGGCTGCAGGGAAGAAAACTGAAGGCGATGCACATAGTCGAAGACGCATTCAGTGCTATAAACGAGAAGACAGGCAGGAACCCTGTGCAGGTATTCATCGAGTCGCTCGAGAATGCCGCGCCCATTGAAGACGTGACAAGGGTAAGATATGGAGGGATAAGTTATAACGTCGCTGTAGGCATCAGCTCGAAGCGCAGGCTTGACGTCGCACTTAAGAACATCGCACTTGCTGCATTGATAGGCGGATTCAACAAAAAGCGCTCTGTCGCAGATTCGCTTGCCAATGAGATAACGCTTGCAGCGTCGAACAGCCAGGACAGCTATGCGATAAAGAAGAGGCTGGAAGTGGAAAGGATAGCAAAGAGGGCGAGGTAAGAATGGTAAGGAAAGAGCTCGTGGCTGAGGAAGTAGCAAGCATAATGGGAAACATAGAGAACGTGAGGAACGTCGCGATAATCGCCCATGTGCACCATGGAAAGACCACGCTCACCGATTCGCTGCTTGCGCGCGCAGGCATAATATCAAAGACAGTCGCAGGTGATGCGCTTTACACCAACTACGAAGCCATAGAGAAAGACAGAAGGATGACGATAAAGTCTGCGAACATATCTCTGGCATTCAACTACAAGAGCGCAGACTACATAATCAATTTAATAGACACCCCGGGGCACGTTGACTTCGGCGGCCACGTGACAAGGTCGATGCGCGCAGTCGACGGCGTAGTCCTCGTCATAGACCCTGTGGAAGGGATAATGCCGCAGACAGAGACTGTTCTCAGACAGGCGCTGCAGGAGAAGGCGCGCCCGGTCCTTTTCGTGAACAAGGTCGACAGGCTGCTGAATGAGTTGAAGCTCACCCAGGAGCAGACTTTCGAGAGGCTGCTCAAACTGATAAACGACATAAACGGCTTCATATTGAGATATGCGCCTGAGGAATTTGCAAAGAGCTGGCTGATAAACGTCGAGAACAATGCAGTCTGCTTCGGTTCCGCATACAAGAAATGGGCGATATCGGCGCACATAATGAAGAAGTACAATGTAACGTTCAAGCAGATATTCGATTACACGGAAAAGAACGACGAAGAGACGCTGCAGAGGATAGCGCCTATAGACGAGGCTACCCTTTCGATGGTGATAGAGCACCTGCCCAACCCGAAGACCGCGCAGAAGTACAGGATACCATGGCTCTGGCACGGCAACATCGATAGCGTGGAAGGGAAGGCCATGCAGAGCGTTGACAGGAATGCAAATGCCACGGCAGTTATATTCGGGATAACGAACGACCAGCACAGCGGAGAGGTCGCGATAGGCAGGGTCTTTTCCGGAGTCATCAAGAAAGGCACTGAACTCTACGTTTCAGGGAACCCGGTGAAGCAGAGGGTGCAGCAAGTGAACCTTTTCATGGGCCCAGAGAGGGTCATTGTCGATTCTGTTTCCGCAGGGAACATTGCAGGGATAATAGGGCTGAACAACGTAGCCATAGGCGATACATGCAGCGAGGTTGAGATGGAGCCTTTCGAGCAGATAAAGCATTATTCGCAGCCAGTCGTCACAAAAGCTATAGAAGCAAAGGATTCAAGGGACATGACAAAGCTCATCGAAGCGCTGAGGGAGCTTGCAAAGAGCGACCAGACGATACTGGTGGAGCTCAATCAGGAAACTGGCGAGCACCTGGTCAGCGGCATGGGAGAGCTGCACCTTGAAGTCATAGAGACCAAGGTGCGCGATGATTACAAAATACCGATAACGACGAGCGAGCCGATAGTGGTGTACAGGGAGACGATAGAGAAGAGCGTTGACAATGTCGAAGGAAAGTCGCCGAACAGGCATTCGAGGTTCTTCGTGAATATTGCGCCGCTCGAGCCGGGGGTAGCGAAGCTTATAGAAGATGGGACCCTGAAGGCAGGGAAGCCGAAGGGTAAATTGCACTGGGACGTGCTCATAGAAGCGGGCATGTCCAGGGAAGAAGCGAGGGGCGTAGTCGACATAGCGAACAGGAGCGTGCTCATAGACGCGACTCACGGAGTCCAGTATCTCAACGAGGTCATGGAATTGCTGATAGAGGCATTCGAAGAGGCGATGGCAGACGGGCCGCTTGCAAGGGAGAAGTGCTCAGGCATAAAGGTCTCGATAACTGATGCGACGATACACGAGGACCCTGTTCACAGAGGACCTGCGCAGATAATACCTGCTATGCGCAGGCCGATATATGCCGGTCTTCTTACTGCAGGAGTCATCCTTCTTGAGCCGAAGCAGAAATTCACAGTCAACATACCTGCGGATTACATGTCCAACATCATAACGTTCCTGCAAAGCAAACGCGGCCAGATTCTCGACATACAGCAGGACAACGAACAGGTGACGATAACAGCAAAGATGCCTGTGTCGGAAGTGATCAAGGGCTTTTCAAACGAGATGCGCGGGATAACGAGCGGGAAGGCGATATGGTACCCTGAGTACTGGGGTTATGAGAAGCTGCCGAAGGACCTTCAGGATACCGTAGTAAGGGACATAAGAACGAGGAAGGGGCAGCCTCCTGAGCCGCCTGCACCATCGCAGTTCATAGACTAGGCTGGTAAGGCTTTATAAGGTTTTATGTATATTTAGATGCGCAATAATTGCAGATTTCCTTGCTTTTTATTGATTCTTAAGGCAACTGATTGTTCGCCAATGAGATGAGGTGTGAATATGGCAAAATCGTATGTGAAGTTCGAAGTATCGAAAGAGGTCTCGAGCAAGGCGCTCGAGGCAATAAGGGTTGCGCGCCAGGGAGGCAGCGTGAAGAAAGGCGTCAACGAAGTGACAAAGAGCATAGAGAGGAGCATGTCCTCGCTTGTCATAATCGCTGAAGACGTAGAACCTGAGGAAGTGGTGATGCACCTGCCTACGCTCTGCGAGCAGAGGAAGATACCTTATGTTTACGTGCCTACTAAGCAGGCTCTGGGAATGGCGCTTGGGATAAACGTTCCGTGCACCGCAGCAGCTATAGAGAAGACAGGAGGCGCTGACGGCATGGTCAAAGAGGTTATTTCAAAGATAACAGGGAAGGAGCAGCCTGCGGAGAGCAAGGCCCATGCTGCTGAGCACAAGGCAGATGCTCAGGAGAAGAAAGTTGAGAAGAAGCCTAGGACTGAAAAGCCGCAGGAGCAGAAGCAGGAGTGAATTAGATGGCTGAAGGCGAGCAGAAAGAGCAGAAGGTGCAGGAAAAGCCTGTGCAGCGGAAGCCGCAGCAGGCAGCAGCGCCGCAGCCTCAGCAGAAACCTGAAGATAAGAAGAAGTTCGAGGGCTACCTCGCAGAGGTGGTCGAGGTAAATCCGAACCGCACAGGGATTTACGGCGAGATAAAGCAGGCGATGTGCAAGGTGCTTGAAGGAAGGGATTCAGGAAGAGTGATAAGAAGGAATGTCTCGGGAAGGATAAAGGTCGGCGACAGGATAAGGCTGCCTGACACTACTAGAGAGGATAAGCCGATAAGGGCAAGATAAGGTGGATATGTGAAATGCTCATACTGCACTTCCGAGATGGAGAAAGGCACGGGAATGATGTACGTCAGAAGGAACGGTGCTATAAAGTATTACTGCAGCAAGAGATGCTACAGGCTGAACGTGATATATGACAGGAAGCCGAACAAGAAAGAGATTTCAGAGAAACTGGCGAAGGAAGCAAAGGCAAGGGCTTAATCCTTGTACGCATTTTTATAATTATAAGGGCATAGTTTAGCGAAGCATTTAGAGGTAGAGGCAGTGGTTCGGTGAAAAACGCAGGGGGCAAGATTATAGTGGCAAAGTTCGGCGAGCTGTGGCTCCGCGGGAAGAACCGCAGCGACTACATATCGATACTTGTCGGCAACATAAACATGAAGCTTTCTGGAGAGAGATTTGTCCTTGATAAACTGTACGACCGCATTGTAATAAGGCCAGATGAAAAAAGCTTTGAGAGTGTCCTGCAGAAAATGTCTACATTATTCGGAATAAGCGCTTACGAAGTGACAAAGGAGTCTGCTCCGAAACTGCAGGCGATAGTGAAAGAATCGATTCGCGCCATGGAAGATGCAAAAGGGAAGGGCGCTTTCAGGATAAACGCGCACAGGGCGCACAAGCAGCACAAGTTCAACAGCGAAAAGATAGTTGCAGAGCTTGCAGGCGCAGCTGAGAAGAAAGGGATTAAGGTATCGCCGAAGAAATATTCCAGAGAGATAAACATAAGCGTCACGAAGGACATCGCTTATATATCGATGCAGCGATTCAAGGGGCTGGGCGGGCTTCCTGTCGGCAGCAGCGGCAGGTGCATCGTCCTTTTCTCGGGTGGTATCGACTCGCCGGTCGCAGCATGGCTTGCGATGAAGAGAGGGCTTGAACCTGTGTACGTGCACATGCACGCATTCCCGAAGAATGAGGACTCGCAGAATTCAAAGATAGGCTCGCTGATAGGCATGCTCTCAAAGTACCACGAAAGGCACAAGGCCTATTACATACCGACTCACAGGTTCCAGATGGCCGCCCTTGGTTCTGGCAGGTATGAACTGCTGATGCTGAAGAGGTTCATGCTCAAGACAGCAGAGAAACTGCTTGAGAAGGAAGAGAGCAGCATGATAGTCACAGGCGAAAGCCTTGGACAGGTAGCATCGCAGACGCAGGCGAACCTCTTTGCTGAAGAACAGGGGATAAAGGCTTCGCTGATAAGGCCATTGGTGTGCTTTGACAAGTCTGAGATAGTTGCGCTTGCCAAAGGGATAGGCACATTTGACGAGTCCGTGAAGCCTTACAGGGACGTCTGCTCCATATCCGCAAGGCACCCAGTGATAAACTCCGACCCTGAAACAGTCCTTAAGATTGAGAAGAGGATGAAGCTCGATTCTGTTGTGTCAAGCGCCATAAAATCCGCGAAGATAGTTGAGAGCGGGGTGCGATGAACATTGATTGTTTAGGCGTCATTTAGGTATTATTTATATAC
>DAIDAD010000001.1 GCA_027310795.1 Candidatus Micrarchaeaceae archaeon
CAGGCATCTGAATAGAATGGCTTCATCAAGATATATGCATGTCGAGAAGAAGGTCAGCAAATACGTCGCAAAGCCGACATTCGGCAGGCATACTCTCGAGAGCAGCGTCTCTCTGATCACGGTGCTGAGGGAAAAGATTAATGCAGGAAACAGCGCATACGAGATACGAAGGGCAGTGAAGAGCGGCAAGATAAAGGTCAACGGCAAGGCTGTGACCAACGAACGCTATGCGATAGGTCTTGAAGACATCATAGAGATCGTCCCTGAAGCCGCTTCATACAGGATAGGCGTCGACAAAAAAGGTGGAATAGACATCAAGAAGACGGACAACATGAAGCAGACCCTCAAGATAGTCGGAAAGTACGTATACAAGAAGGGCAGGGTCATGATAAGACTGCATGACGGCACTGTAATCGATGCGATAAAGGGCGCCGACGTAAATGACTCGGTGCAGCTCGACAACAGGAAGGTCGAGAAGGTGATAAAGTTCGAGAAAGGAGCAAGTTGCAGGATAATAAGCGGCGTACACTCTTCAGAAAGCGGCAAGATAACCGGCATAAAGAAAGGGACGTCGAACAGGGAGCCGGTAGTGGAGATAGAAAGCGGAGGCAACAGGATAGAGACGGTGCTGAGGAACATAATTGTCACAGGCGTTTGATATGGAAAAAGAAAATCCCATGAGGGACATATACCTTGAGAAGGTAGTGATAAACATAGGAATAGGGGATAATGACAACATGTTCCAGAACGCACGCATGCTGCTTGAGAAGATAACTGGCAAGAAGCCCATAGCTACAGTTTCGAAGAGGAGAAGGCCGGAATTAGGGATAAGGAAGGGGCAGACGATAGGGGCGATGGTGACGCTGAGGAACAACGATGCAAGGGAGATGCTGAAGAAGGCGATAGAGGCGAAGGAATCTGTGCTCAAGGAATCATGCATATCAAACAATTCATTAAGCTTCGGAATAGAAGAATACATTTACCTGCAAGGAGTGAAGTACGACCCTGCCATAGGCATGCTTGGAATGAACGTGAATGCCGCTTTTGCAAGGAAAGGTAGGCGCGTAGAGCTGAAGAGGATACGTTCTTCAAAGGTCGCAAAGAGCCACCAGAGGATAAGCAAAGAGGAGATAATAGCATTTGTGGAAAGCAACTTCAAAGCGAAGATCGGCGGCGAGTAATGGTGATGTTATAAAAATGAGTTTCGAGCTTAGGCAGAAGGGCAGGGCAAAGAGGAAGTGCAGGATATGCGGCACAGCCCGAGGGCTCATACGCTCCTACGACCTGTACATATGCAGGAGGTGCTTCAGGGAAGTGGGAAGGGAGATAGGCTTTGAGAAGTATTAGAAAGTGGTATTCATGGTAGACGTATTTGCAGACGCTATAAACAAGATAAAGGTTTACGAGAACAGCGGATTCGATGAGTGCATGGTCAATTCAACGAAGCTCATAAGGGCGGTTCTGCAGAAGATGAAGGAGAACAATTACATCAGCAGCTTCGAAGAGGTCAGGGAAGAGAAATTCCCGAAGATAAGGATAAAGCTCTCGAAGAAGATAAACGACATAGGCGTGATAAAGCCGAGGTATGCGATAAGGCTAGAACAGTTCCAGAAATACGAGACAAGATACATACCGAGCAAGGACTTCGGGCTTCTTATACTCTCGACGCCGAAGGGCATAATGACGAACAGGGAGGCGAAGCAGAGCAGGATAGGAGGAAGACTTCTTGCATACATATATTGAAATGATGTTCATGGAAAAATTAGATATACCAAGCGGCACGCAGGTAAGCGTTGAAAATGGCATGGTGATGATAAAGGGCAAGCTTGGGAGCGCAGGTAAGAAGTACAATCAGAAATTCGCAAAGGTGAAGGTAGAGGGCAGCGTTCTCACTGTAGAAGGCTCGTCTGTGAAGGAGATAAAGAAGAGGGCAGGCACAGCGGAGAAGGCCCTTGCCAGCGTCCTTGGAGAGGCGATGGTCTCTGTGAACAGCGGCATTGTGGTGAAGATGAAGATCGTATACGCGCATTTTCCGATGTCCGTAGAAGTCAAGGGAAAGGAGATAAGCATAAAGAACATCTTCGGCGAGAAAATCGCTAGAAAGGCAGGCATAGTCGGCGACACGAAGGTGGAGATAAAGGGGCAGGAAGTCACTGTCAATGGCATAGACAGGTATGATGTCGGCCAGACGGTCGCAAACATAAGGCAGGCATGCGGTGCAAGAGGCAACGACACGCGCGTGTTCCAGGACGGGATATATGTGATAGAAGAGGAATGATATGGCAGGCAATAATGTTAAGAAAAGGAAGGTCCCGAGGTTCAGGAGGCCTAATTTAGGCGCAAAGGGCAGGTCAAGGGTAAAGGATACTTGGAGGACGCAGCGCGGGAACGACAACAAGATGCGGGCAAAGAAGAAGAACGTAGGCGTGATGCCGATGATAGGGTACAAGAACAATGATTCTGTGAGGTTCACAAGAAAGGACGGAACGCTCGAATTCGTAATACACAACGAGACTGAACTGATAGGGATTGCAGGAAAGGCAGGAATAACGGCGAAGTTCGCGCACGACCTCTCAAGAAGGAAGCGCGCTGCGCTTCAGACGGTTGCAGACAGCAAAGGGATAAGGATAGCAAACGGGTCAAGAGCATGAGCATAAAATTCGCAAAAAGGGCTGCAGGGCAGATACTCGGCAGGGGCACCACTGCGATACGCATTAAGAAGGAATCATTTACTGACGTCAGCAACGCGCTGACAAAAGAGGACATAAGGAAGTTCATAGCGAGCGGCGCAATATACGCTTTGAATGAGAAGCACAACCTCAGCATGCGCTCGAAGAAGCTCAAGAAGCTCAGGTCTGAAGGAAGGCGCAGGGGCGTTGGAAGAAGGAGAGGGACAAGGAAGGCGCGTGCCGGCAGGAAATGGGAGAAGAAGGTGAGATCGCAGCGCGTATTACTAAACGAAGTGAGGAAGCTCGGAGTCATAGACAGCAAGAATTACAACATGTTCTACATGCATGTGAAAGGAAATGCCTATGCGACAAAGGCGACTCTGCTATCGCACATGAAGGAGGCAGGGATAAAGCTGGGAGACGAGGACATAAAGAAGATAAATGAGGCGATTGCACTCAGGTACAGGCGAAGCTGATGAAAAAGATTATAAAGAACGTAAAGTTCAGGAGGAGAAGGGAAGCCGCTACTAACTACAAGAAGAGGTTCGGGATTGTTAAGAGCGGCATATCGAGGATAGTCTTCAGGAAGAGCAGCAGCAGGATAACAGGCCAGGCAATTTCATATTCAGAGATAGGGGACGTCGTCGCGGCGCAGGCCGATTCAAAGGAACTGGTGAAAATGAAGTGGCCGAGCAGAAGCAACAGGGCCACGGCTTATCTCACAGGCTTCCTGTTGGGGAGAAAACTCTCTGGAAAAGGCGGGAAAGAAGAGTACATACTGGACATAGGGCTGAATTCACCTATCAAGAACTCGCTTCCGTTCGTGTTCGCAAAGGGCTGCAAGGACGCAGGGGTAAACATACGGGGCAGTTTTGAGGTTGGAGAAGGAATATATAATTATTCTAACACAGAGTATGCGTCCCAGCTTAAGAAGAAGGACCAGAAGCTGTACGAAAAGCAGTATGGCAGATACCTTAAGGACGGGCTTTCTCCTGAATCGCTTAATGCGCTCTTCAACGAGACTAAGAAGGCATTGATGAATGCAAAGGTGTGATATTGGAAAGGAAGAATTTCAGGAGAGATTATAGAGAAGAGGCGCCTGCGCCGCCATGGGTCCCAAAGACGAAGATAGGGCTGATGGTGAAGAACGGGGAGATAAAAAGCATAGAAGAAATATTCAATATGGGCAGGGGCATACGCGAAGTGGAGATAGTCGATGCGCTGCTGCCTGATATCAAGGACAACGTGCTTGAGATTGCATCTGTGCAGCGAATGACAAAGAACAACAGAAGGCAGAAGTACAGAGTGACAGCGATCGTTGGAGACGGGCACGGGCATGTGGGCGTCGGAGTTGGCAAGGATCCTGAAGTCAGGCCTGCGATAGAATCAGCGATAAAGGATGCTAAGAAGCATATAATATCGGTGAAGCTGGGCTGCGGCTCATGGGAGTGCAACTGCGGCACTGAGCATTCGCTTCCCCTGATAATGAAGGGCAAGTGCGGCAGCTCCGAAGTCATACTCAAGCCTGCGCCGAGAGGAGTAGGCGTGATAGCGAGCAAGACCGTGAGGGTGGTGCTCGAGCTTGCAGGGGTCAAGGACATGTGGACCTTTTCAAGAGGGAGGACGAGGGACAAGTACAACCTTGCACTCGCCGCTTTTTACGCCCTCAGGGATCTCTCTGCGATAAAGAATTCGGAAGCAATCAGTGTAAAGAACTGAAAAGCCCTTCTTAATTCCTTACAACGCTTCCGTTGTGGCTTCTGCCGTCAAGTGCCTTCTCTAGCTCCTTTGTATCGTCGTTCACAAAGCATATCTCTATGTTAGATCTTTTTGCTATCTTTGCAGCGAAGAAGTCCAGTATGAAGTTCGAGCCTGCAGACCTGTCATCGCACTTGTTCGCAATGTCGACGAGCTGCTGGTGGTTAAGATTCTTCATCCTCTTCGCGCCCCTATCCCGTATCGGCCTGTCATACACGTAGCTCTCGCTGCTTATGTTTATCATCTTTCTGCAGCCTGTCAGTTCGCATGCGAGCATCGCTACCGAATCAGTGGTTATCCCGGGGATAAGACCGCCGAGGACAACTATGTCGCTCGACGCTATCCCTGATTTCAGCTCCTCTATCGTGGTTACTATGTTCGGATACACGTTGAATTCGGAAAGGAGGTCCTGCAGTATCAGTGCGTTCACCCTTGTGAACGCTATTCCTATCTGGTCTAGCAGCGAATTGTTGTTTATTATGCTCCTTGTGGAGCTTATGTAGAGCCTGCTTGAATATCCGCCGCCGACTACAAGTATGAATTTTGTACCTTTTATCTTCTTCCCTATTAATGAGGAGAGCCTCTTTGCATATTCTACGTTTATCCCGCTCTCCCTTGACAGTATGCTGCCTCCTATCGACAGGCAAGCGATCTTCTTCATAGAATCAACCGAAAAGGAACCCGAGGCCCTGCTCGCTCTCCGTCCTTTCCCCTTCGACTATCTGTATTACTGTCGCTTCGGTCTTCTGGTCCGCCCTTTCAACTCCGTCTATGCTCTTCTTCAGCTTCTCTTCGCCCTTCTCAAGGAATTCCTCGTTAGCTGAAAGGTAGAGGTATGACTTGCCGCGCTCAAGGTTTATCGATATGCCGTCCTTTATCCTGTAATCCTGCCTTGCAAATATTATGTTTGCATCCTTGTCGTCCTTCAGCTTCATCAGAGCGTCTTCGCCGAGGCTCTTGTCTAGGTATGGATCGTATTCAAGGAGCTTCTTCACCTTTTCCGTGGTTGAAGAATCGAAGACATAGACTCTTGCTGGTATGATAGCACCTATTCCACTTTCCTTGCGTTGATATGCCCTTCTCTGCCTGGCCTGTTTATCACAAGCGCCTTGCCCTCTTCCGTGTCTATTATGCTGCCCTTCGTTATTATGTTCAGTCTGGCAAAGTTCCTGTTGTCCTTTGACTCCGCTATCGATTTTATCTTGACTTTCTTGTACTTGCCTTTCACAAGGAGGTTTGCATATGCTGCATACTGCAGTCTGCTTTTCTGGTTGCCGCCTCTTGACCGCGTGTGCTTTATCTTGTCCTTTTCGCCTAGCTTAGTTGCGGTGAAGTATCCGCCCATCTCATGCCTTTTCTTGTCATGGTTCTTCAGCTTCTTCTTTCCGCTGCCGTTAAGCTTCCTCTTTGACTTTCCATGGAACTGGGATCCGAATTGGCTCATATTAACACTTATGATTAACGCTCTGTATAATCGCCTATACTATGCCTAGAAAACATTTTAAATTGTTGTATGCAGTTCAATTGTATGATGAAACAGCCTTATGTTCCAGTGTGGAACGTGCACGCATATGTATGCTTTTCGGACAATGATTCCAAAACCCTTCTTGAGGCAGCAGCCGCTGCATCGAAAAGCAGCAACATCGTACTTGTTCTGAAATATGATAAGGAAATCGGGAAGAAACTCGGCTCCGCATACCTGAACGCGATGCTGAGGTTCAATGACAAGATAAACAAGTACAGGAAAAAGAGCCTTGAGATGCTGATGTTCATATATTCAGACAAAGAAATTGGAAGGAATGCCGGCAGTATAATAATTGACAGAAAGGAATTCGTCCTGTTTTCTGACAGCAAGGATGCGCTTGATGCGTTTGCCAAAAAAAACCAGATAAAAAAACTCAAGGAGATAAAGGTGCTGCCTGGTTTTATGCCAAAAATAACATGAGTGCAGGAACAGATGTCATGCCAGTATCACTGTCATGGCGTAACCCAATGCCAAGGAAAGCGCGGCAAGCAGGAACCATGACCTGATTATTGCGAGAACTGTCTTCTTTTCTATCAGATGCGTCCTGTAACCTGCTGTTGAGCCGAATATGCTTGAGACATACGTCTGAGCATTGGACAAGGGTATGCTTAACAGCGTTGCAGCCTCTACGAACGCTGTTGACACTACCTGTGAAACCAATGAATTCAGGTATCTCATCGCCACTATCCCTGTGCCCATCATTTGCAGCTCCCTTCTGCTGAGCGCAACGCTGCCTATGATTATCGCAAGTATCATCAGCAACTGCACGTATGCTGTGCCTGTTTGATGAGGCACAAGCGCATAGATGAAACCTATTGTGTTTGCGCCGAGTGTGAATGCGGTGAGGAAAGAGAATATGATCAGCAGCAGCTTCAGCGTGCGTATCGTGCCCCATATGTTCCTTTTGTTCAGCAGCCTGTACGAATATCTCATCGTGGCAAAGCTGAGGGCTGCTGCAAACGCAGACGCGGCTATCCATGCGGCTATCATCAGCATTATGAAGCCAGTATCGGGGCTGGAGCGCAGTGCTATGTCAAGCCCGAATATCGCCATAGACATCGTTATCGATAGCGACTGCGGCACCTTTGCGTAGTGCGCAAGCATGAAAACAACAAGCGCTGTCAGGAGCACTATTGAAGAAAGAAGGTAGCTGTTAACCGGCATTATGCTGCTAAGCCCTATCTTCAGAAGGTCTCCTTCTACAAACAGGCCTGCGGCATACCCTATGATCGCCATCGCTATCCCTTTCTTCCTGCTCATTATGTTGCTGGATATTAGAGAACCTGTGCACACAGGGAGGTTGTTGCCAGAGACAAGCGCTGCAACAAGGAATGCGAGTATGTAGAGCACATAGAGCAGGTATTGCAATTAACCACTAGCTAATTATCGATGCGAGTATGCTTACAAGTCTGTCCGACACGTCCTCGCAGTTGTCCTGTATGTCGTCTGCAAGGTACGACAGGTCGAGCATGTGGTTGAATGTTTTATAATCCATCTTCTTGCCGTATGCGTATCCCAGCATCGCGTCCTTTATGTCATCGCCCTGCTGCTCGTATTTCTCTATCTTGAACCTCAGCGCCCTTGCCTCCATCATTGTGCTTGCTTTGTGCATCTTCAGGAGCACGTCTATTGCGCTGTCTGATATCGAATTTGTCCTGAGCAGCTGCTCGTCAAGATAATCGTTTATGCGCTTGTCCTTTGTTTTGTATCTTGTGTAAGCCCTTGAGAGGTTGAATATGCTGTCTACTATGTTGTCCTCGAAGTCCGAGAACCTGAGCAGGTCTGGTATTAGGTTTGGGGGTATTCCTCCTGAGGTTATGGAGCTCGATATCTTGAATACAGCCCTGTCGGACGCTTCTTCTATGCGCTTTATCTCCTTAACGCTGCCTGAACCCTTTATGACCTTCCTCAATTCTTTGTTTGCTTCCGACGCGTACTTTATTATGTTGGTGCTGCCCTCGATGATGCTCTCTTCGAAGCTCTTGCCAACAAGGCCGTCAAACAATCCCATATGCCCACCAATCCATTACTCGCTGCCGTTTGCAAGGGAGTGTATCCTCTCTGCTTTTTTCTTTCCGATCTTCTCCACTTCACATAGTTCGTCGGCGCTTGCTGAGATTACGCCCCTTACGCTTCCGAAATGGCCCAGGAGGCGCTTTGCGAGCTGTGGCCCTATCCCTGGAAGCATCTCGAGTATCATCATCTTTCTCTCGTAGTCGGAAAATGCCTTCTTCATTCCCGTGAGCCTCGGCTCCCGTGCATCAGGTATCTGCTCTTTCTCGGCAAATTTCGCAAGTATTACAGCGGTCTGAAGCGCATCCCTCGACCTTATCACCTGTATGTTGAAGTCATGGTATATCTTGAGCATTGCGCCGAGTATCACGTTCTCCCCCAGCCTGAATTCTGATTCGTCGCCTTCTATGAGTATTATCGGCTTGTTGAAGCTGAGGCTCAGTCTCTTTGTCTGCTCGAAGAGCCTGTTGTCGATTATTGATTTTTCAAAATCCTGCACAGTCTTGCGCTCTATGCACACCCTGTCCGATAATATGTAATCGCCGACCGGAAGCTGCGCGAAGTTTATCTCGACCCCGAGGTTGACAAGCTCTTCCTGCATCGTGAGGTTGCGCTCCCTGTTGTCAACGATAATCCTAAGGCTCTTCATCAGAATCTGATTATCATTGATTTAAAGGATTTTTAACCTTTTGTGAGAGTAATCTGCAGTGCTTAAATGGCAAGGCGTGTAAGCAAGAGGAAGATGCCGGACAGAGACAAGTTCAGGGTCAAGGAACGCTGGAAGATAGAAGAGGGAGTATTCGACAACAGGACCATGATGAACATAAGCAGGGTCTTCACCCATGGCATAGCGTCAGAAATGCTGCATATAATATCAAAGGGCAAGGAAGCGGATGTCTACCTTGCTAATTCAGGTGCAAAAGTCAAAGAAGCGCACGTTGTGCTGAAGATATTCAATCAGGAGAACACGAGTTTCAGGAGAAGGGCAGAATATGTGAAAGGGGACCCGAGGTTTGACGGCATAAGGGCGGATATAAGGAGCATTGTAAAGATATGGTGCAGGAAAGAGTATGGCAACCTGAAGATTGCAGCAGCTGCAGGAGTGAACGTGCCTGAGCCTTATTACTTCAGCGGCAACGTGCTTGCTATGCAGTTCATAGGAAGCGGGGATGAGCCAGCGCGCATACTGAAGGATTTTTATCTCAGCAATCCAGAGATTGTCCTTGACGGGATACTGGAAGGCATGAAAAAGCTGTACAAGGCAGGCCTTGTGCACGGAGACATGAGCGAGTACAACATACTTATCGAGAAAGATATTCCGTTCATCATAGACATAGGGCAGGGGGTTTCGCTGATGCACCCGAAAGCCAATGAATTCCTTGCACGCGATGTAAAGAATATACTTAATTATTTTAAGAAGGAGTATATGATAGACAGAAACGCAGAGGGCGCAGTTGCAGAAATAAAGGGGTAATCTATTTCGGTATCTCGAAGCCCTTTTTCCTCAGCGTGTCCTTGTCGAGTATGCTGTATCTCCATACCACATCGCCCTTTTCATCTCCCTGCACAACCCATGGCTTTACAAGTACCAAATCATTTTCCTTAACCCAGAACCTTCTCTTCAGCCTTCCCGGGATGGAGCAGACGCGCTGCTTCTGGTCTGCGCAGTTTATCATGAACTTTGAAGCGCCGAGCGCCTTGTACACCGTGCCTATGATTTCGTTGTCCCTAGGGATCATGAGCGTATGTACTTCCTGTGCGTTGTTCTTCCTGTACAAATAACCACTAATAGCTCTTTACCGTGTACCTTGCTCCGCATGCCTCGCATACGATCGTCATGTAGCCGCGCTCCGTGCCCTGCACCTTTGTGTCAGGCTTGTGGCACTCCTTGCAGATTATGTATATCTCAAAGTATTTCTTTATCTTTTCACTGAGCGCAGTCTGCTGCACTTTTGCGCTTATCACCAATGACTGGTTGTCCATAGATGTTGGCGCTGCAATCTCCCTTGTGAGGTACTTTGCGATTTCTGCCTTGTCCCTTCTTGCAGAATCTGCTATGACCGATATGTTCCTGAGTATGGTCTTATTCCCCTGTATCATAGAGTCCGCTTCGGGTATCTTGAAGTCTACCTTCTCTTCTGAAAGCTGTGATATCTGCAGGAACGCCCTGTCCAATAGCTCTTCGTAATTCAATTGTTCACCTAGAGTAAACTGGCATTTTACACGATTAATAATACAGCCATGATTTATAAGGTTTTAGGGGTGAACTCTATATGCAGCAGAAGGGCAGGGAGCTAGAGGTTTCCTTCACCGCAAATCCCCTTTATGGCGGGCCTTATGCCTGCGGAGTGTTGTGCCGGATATGTCGGCCTTGCATAAAAGCGTTGAGATCCTGCCTTTGGCGGTAGTTTTGTATATGAACCGGGCCAGGCCGGAAGGAGCAACCCTAAGTATATTGCAAAAGTGGACCTTCACAATGCGTATAGAGAACTATGCTCTGAAGATACAGGGTTGAGTGGATATGCAAACCAGCTTACATGTCTGCATCATGCGAAGCAGGTTTCTGCTGCACATGCTGGGTTCGCCTAGTGGTAGGGCGGCAGGTTGCTAACCTGTTTGGCCGCAAGGCCTACACGAGTTCGATTCTCGTACCCAGCGTTCATGCTTATTTTGTCTTTTGTATATTGAATCAGCTATGCTTCAAAAAAGAACATAAACAGAACATATTTAAATCATGAGTCACATATCATATATGGATGATAAAATGAACGTTACATTAAGAGGCAAAGTTAGAGAAATCCTTGATGATATGGTTGAGGAAGGGTATGCCAATACCAAATCAGAAGCTATAAGACTTGCAATACTTAATTTTGGAGAGGAACATATAGGCGAAGAACTTATGGTAAAAGAAAAGTTGGATAAGATTGACAAGGGAATAAAAGAAGGTAAAAGAAAGGTATTGGGTTATAAAGAAGCCCTGGGCGTCTATGCAAAACATATCAAGGGATAAGACATGTACAAAGCAGAGTTTGACCAGCTTTGGACTAAATATTTCCAATCTTTAGATGAAGCAGTTAAAATGAGAGTTGCCAAAAAGATAGGTAAGATTCTGGAATATCCAACCAAGCGGCATTTGAAGCAAAGTCTATTTTTTGTGGATGAGATTGGACAGTATAGAATTATTTATCGCATATTCAATGAGAGCAAGATAGTAAGATTCTATTTTGTTGGAACTCACAAAGAATATGAAAAATGGTACAAGCAGGATTTCTGATATCTCTTATTTATGTTCTATGCTGATTGCACAACGAATAAGTATTTTTGCAGCAATGGTTTTGTGGTATAATGGCTGAAACAAGGAACAGAATTGCATACATAAAAGGCGATGGCATAGGCCCTGAGGTTGTTGAAAGCTCAATGTCTGTAGTAAACGCAGCTGTGAAAAAATCTTCTGGAATAATAGAATGGGTCGAGGCAAAGGCAGGCTCCGAAGCAGAGAAGGAATACGGGGACAGGTTGCCAGAGGAATGCATAAATACGATAAAGGACTGCAAGGTCGCGATAAAAGGGCCTATAGAGACGCCTGTGGGCAAAGGATTCAAATCGATAAACGTAAGGTTAAGGCTCCTTTTTGACCTGTATGCGAACATACGCCCGGTAAAATATGTGCAGGGCATATCTAGCCCAATAGTAAACCCTGAGAGAGTGAATATGGTAATATTCCGGGAGAATACCGACGACCTTTACAGGGGCATAGAATGGAAATCTGATTCTGCAGAGGCAGGGAAGGTAAGGGATTTCCTTAATTCAAACTTCAATTCCGGAATAGAAAACGATGCTGGAATCGGCATAAAAGTTATCAGCAGAGCGAAGACCGAACGCATAACGAGGATGGCGCTGAAGTATGCAATAAACCATAACAGGAGGAGCATAACTATCATGCACAAGGGCAACATAATGAAATATACAGAAGGCGCATTCAGGGAATGGGCTTACTCCGTTGCGCAGAATGAATTCAGAGACAGAATCGTAACAGAGTCTGATATAGCATCAGGAAAAAGCGCATCTGGGAAGATACTCTTCAATGACAGGATTGCAGACAACATGTTCCAGCAGATAATAACGAGGCCGGAAGAGTATGACATAATACTTGCTCCTAACCTTAATGGCGATTACATATCGGACGCCGCAGGCGCGCTTATAGGCAATATAGGGGTTCTTGGCGGTGCGAACATAGGAGACGAATATGCGGTATTTGAAGCGGTTCATGGCACTGCGCCGAAGTATGCGGGCAAGAATACCGCCAATCCTATGGGAATGATGAAGGCATGCTCGCTTATGCTGGAGCACATAGGCATGGGAGATGCCGCTTCGCTAATGGATAATGCGATATCGGCTGTGCTTGAGAAGAAGATAGCGACAAAGGACATAGCGAGATACATGGGTACTGAACCAGCAGGAACAAGGGAATTCTCTGATGCAGTTATAGAAAAGATTAATAGAACATAGCCTCTTTTACCAGCATGTGCCGTTTCCTTCATAAGTGTTAAATTCCTTAAGAGCAATGCCTATTCGGTTGTACAATGCAGGATAATGGAAAGCCAAAGATAGAGCTGGGGCTTGAAGGCGTATATTTCACTGAATCAGGCATATGCAAAGTCGACGGAGTCAATGGAAGGCTTTACTATTATGGCTATTCCATAGAAACGCTTGCCGAGAACTCGAATTTTGAAGAGGTGTGCTATCTGCTTCTCAATGGCAGGCTCCCGAATGCCGCTGAACTCTCTGGCTTCAGGAACTCGCTTGCGCAGGAGAGGCCGCTGCCTGATGAAGTTGCAGGTTTAATAGAGGATTCGCCTAAGGATGCGCATCCTATGGATGTCCTGCGCAGCGCGGTATCTGTTATGGCACTTTACGACCCTGATGCAAACGACAATTCCGACGCTGCAAACATGAGGAAGAGCATAAGGCTTGTTTCAAGGTTGGCGTCTGCCGTAGGCGCTATAGGAGGATGCAGAAATGGGATAGGATACGTGAAGCCTGATTCATCAATGGGCGCTGCAGGGAATTTCTTCTACATGCTTACAGGGAAAAAGCCTGACGCTGAAGCCGTCAAAGTGCTCGACCTTATGCTCCTGCTGCATGCGGAGCACAGCTCAAACGCATCTACTTTTTCAGGCATAGTCACGGCTGCGACCCTGTCAGACTTATACTCTGCAGTAACTTCTGCAATAGGTACGTTGAAGGGCCCGCTGCATGGGGGCGCAGATCAGGCTGCGCTTGAGATGATGCACGCGATAGGAAGGCCGGAGAACACAGAAGTGTACATAAACGACGCGCTTGCGGGAAAGAAAAAAATCATGGGATTCGGGCATAGGGTATACAAGACATATGACCCTAGAGCAAGAATCATAAAAAATAGGCTAGAGATACTGCAAGGAAGCGCGAATGAGGAGGTAAGGAACCTGACAAGCATAGCTCTTGCGGCAGAGAAGCTCATGATAGATAAACTGGGTTCTAGCCATGGGATATGGCCGAATGTAGATTTCTTTTCAGGGCCAGTGTATACTGATTTGGGAATACCTGATTATCTGTTTACGCCTCTGTTTGCTGCAAGCAGGATTCCTGGATGGTGCGCGCATGTGATGCAGTACTGGAAGAGCAACAGGTTGGTAAGGCCTCTTGAATATTACAACGGCGAGTTAGACACGCAGTATGTCCCTATAAGCCAAAGATAATCAGATGTTGCCGCCGGTTACCACCGCAAGGGCCTTCCCTTTCTGCGGCAGTTTCCTATAAGCTGCGGAGCTTGCAGCTCCGCCGAGTTCTGCGTTTATCCCGTATTTTTCCTTGAGAAGTGCCGCCTCCAGGCGCATTTCTTCATCTGTCACTGTTACCATTCCGCCTGAAACTTTCTTCAGCAACCTTATGCTCTCCTCGCCGAATGTAGGGAAACCAACTGCTATGGCATCTGCTTTTGTCCTTGGAGTTTCCCTTTCTATGCGTTTTCCTGAGTTAAAAGCCGTGTACAGCGGCTTTGCTCCTGCAGCCTCAACGCCGATCACCTTTGGCAGCGTGTTTATCACTCTGCTCTCCTTCATGTATATCAGCGCTTCAAGGACGCCTGCAAGGAAAGTCGCATTCCCCACAGGCACAATCACTGTGTCAACAGACCTTATGTTCTTCATGGCCTCGAAGATCAGCGTCTTCTGGCCCTCTTTCCTGTAGCAGTAATCACCTGTAAGGAAAACCTTGTTCTTTTTCGAATATTCTATTGCGGCATTCTGCGCATCGGTGAAGTCGCCGTCGACTTCATTTATTCTTGCTGCGCAAGTGCCCCTAATCAGCTTTACTTTGTCCTTGTTTGCGCTTCTGCTTATGAATACTTCTGCGTTCATGCCTGCGAGTTTTGCATAGTGCGATATTGAATAGGCCATATTGCCTGTCGATGCGCATACGATGGTATCGTATCCGTATTCTGCTGCTTTGTTTATCTCTATCGCAGAGCCCCTGTCCTTGAAAGATTTTGTGGGGTTTTCCGTTTCGACTTTTAGATAAAGCCCGTCCTCCTCACCGATTATTACTTCGGTGCCGCCTGCAGGGTAGTGCATGTATTTTGAATCAGGCATATGCTCCTCATAGGACCAGTAGGAGTTTTCTTTTGTATAGCTGAACTTCTTCTTTTCATCATAGACTGCATTCAGCAGCGAAGAGCACTTCTGGCATATCTGGAAATCGCTGCTGCTCTTGTATTTGGCACTGCACTTCATGCATTCAAGATGGTATTTTACCGAATCACCAGTTCTTCAGCTTCCTTACCGTTATCTGCATTGTGTCCCTGTCAACCAGGCTCCTCTCTACAGCTTTTATGTCGAGCTTTGCGCCTATGTAATCGCATATGTATGATGTATCTTCTATAGCGCTCGCAAGGCAGGATGTAGCCCCTGGAGATGGGGTTATGTTGAATATAAGCCCGTGCTCCTTTATCTTTGACTCACCGAGGACCAGCGCCCTCTTGTTCTCGTCGATTACCTGGGGCCTGACTCCGCCCATCTCTGGAGCCAGCTTTATGTCAGAAATCTTCAGCGATGGTACTATCTTGTTTACCTCATCCTTCAGAAAACGGCCTGTGCCTGTGACAGGCATGTCGTAAAGTATATTTTTCCAGAGTATCCTGCTTATGTCCTTGTCGAATAGTATGCCCCTCAGGCTTGCTGCCGTAGGAATGTCAAAGTCGAATGTCTTTATGTAGTCAAAAAAAGTAGATGGGTGCCTCCTCTCAAGCTCCGGGTATATCGTCACCGTGGGGCCAAACCTTGTTATTTTTGGGTTTGTTATGTCAGGATCGCCATGCACGGCTGCGAAAGGTATGCCGCCTATCTGCACCCTGTACACTTTCCCGCGCAAGACATTTGGCGAGGTATAGAAATTGCCTCCAATGCATAATACAGAGAGGTTCTTTTCATAGCCGAGCATCTTCGCAAAATAAAGGCTGTAGCTGCCTGCGCAGAATGCGACGAATTTTGCAGTATATGTGTTCCCGTTAGCTGTTATTATGTACCTGTCGCCCTCCTCCTTTATTTCTGTTACCTTGGTGTTGAGTTTTATCCTTGCGCTGCTGTTCTTTTTTATCTTTGCCCTTTTTATGAATGATTGTGTTAGGTTCCTGAAATTTACCATCTGCCCGTTGTCTGACTTCAGCGCAGATATTTCCTCTTCAACGCTCCTTTTTTTTGTGACGTTAGGCTCGTATTTTGATATTTCTACTGCATTCATCTTTTTCAGGCCAGGGAAGATAGATTTTATCTCCGATTCGTATATCTTCTCAATTCTTTCTACCTCATCGTCTCCAACCCCAAGGACCATCTTCTGGCATTTCTTGGTTATGGAATCGTATTCCTTCCTAGGCAGCAGGTTGAGATACCTGAGTACTATTTCTGCCTCTTCCTTTGTCTCCTTCGCCTTTTCAATTGAATAATTAGTCTCTATGTCCCCGAAATGAAGGGTCTGCGCGTTGTTGCTCGCGTTTGAATTAAGTGTTGCAAAGGAGTCGTATTTTTCGAGGAGGAGGACCTTGCCTATGTTGGTATATGTGCTCAGCATGTACAGGAGCGAGGCGCCTGTTATCCCGCCTCCGACTATTATTACATCGTAAGAGTCGGCCATGTCCTCAATTCCTTCTCGTGTTTCCCGACAGCATCTCCTTTATCACATAATTCAGTATGCCTCCGCTGCGGCAGTATTCAAGCTCCACTTCGGTGTCTACCCTGAGCAGTATCTCTGCCTCGCGGCTCTTTCCTGACGCGTCGGTGTAAGACATCTTGATCATCTGTCTTGGTTTCATGTCATTGCTTATGTTTATTGACACCGGTTTTGATGAGTCTATGCCTAATCTCGCAGCGTCTTCCCCTTCCTTGAACTGCAATGGGATTACACCCATCCCTGTGAGGTTGCTCCTATGTATCCTCTCGAAGCTCTTTGCGACTACTGCCTTTACTCCGAGAAGCATCGGGCCCTTTGCAGCCCAGTCCCTCGAACTGCCTGAGCCATATTCAGCGCCTGCGAAAATCACCAAAGCCCTTTTTTCACTTCCGTATTTCATAGCAGCGTCGAATATGGAGAGCTTTTCATTGCCAGGGAAGTGTATGGTCATACCGCCTTCTGTGCCAGGGAGCAGCAGGTTCTTTATCCTGTTGTTTGCAAATGTTCCCCGCATCATGACCTCATGGTTGCCCCTTCTTGAGCCGTACGTATTGAAGTCGGCATACTGCACCCCTTTTTCGATAAGGTATTTGCCTGCGGGGCTGTCCTTGCCTATGGCTCCTGCCGGCGATATGTGATCTGTAGACAAGGAATCGCCGAATACAGCAAGCACTGCCGCGTTGCTTATAGGCGCTATTCCTGAATCTGTGTAAGGATTGAATGAATCGAAGAACGGCGGGAGTTTTATGTACGTACTGTTCGGATCTATGGCGTACACTGATCCTGTTGCCCCAGATATTGCATTCCAGTAGTTGTTAACCTTGAACAGATCTTCGCCGTATTCTTTCCTGAAAAGGTCCGAGTTTACAGAGCTTGCAATGCACCTGTTTATCTCTTCCTGGTCAGGCCATATGTCCTTCAAGTATACGTCTTCGCCGTTTGCGTTCTTTGCAAGCGGCTCCTTGTCCAGATCCTTAAGCACTGTGCCAGCTATTGCAAAGGCTATGACAAGCGGCGGAGACATCAGATAATTCGCCCTTATGTCCCTGTGTATTCTTGCTTCATAGTTTCTGTTTCCAGACAGTACCGATGCTACTGCAAGGTCGTTGCCATTTATGGCGTCGCTCTGCTTGTCTATCAGCGGCCCGCTGTTTCCTATGCAGGTTATGCAGCCGAAGCCCACAAGCCCGAATCCCAGCTTCTCAAGCGGCTCTACAAGGTTCAGCGCACGCAGATAGTCCATGACGACCCTCGACCCTGGGCCGAAGCTGGTCTTCACCTTCCTTGTGTCAACGCTGAGCCCTTTCTCAAGCGCCTTCTTTGCAAGCAGTCCCGCAGCAATCATTACAGATGGGTTGCTTGTATTAGTGCAGCTTGTGACTGATGCTATGACAACGTCTCCGTCAGACAGCAGTATGTCATATGAGCCGTATGGTATATTTGTGGATTTCTTGTCCTTGTGCTTTGGCGCTTTTTTTATAGGGCCGTTGTCCGGGGCTTCGCTCTCTCCAGACCATCTGGTGTAGTCCTTTGCGCTGAGCCCGTTGGCCTGCGCCGCTCCGTTAAGCAGGAATGAGTCCATGAAATTCTGGCGTATGCTTCCCAAGGGCAGTTCCTGCTTCGGCTGCGACGGGCCTGACACGCTCGGCTTTATTTCGCTCAGGTTTACTTCTATGGTATCGCTGTACTTTATCTTTGAATAGTCAATATCAGACATCTCCTGTGCGGCAAGGTACCTCTCTGCTATTTCTATCGCTTCGTCCTTCCTGCCTGTGCTCCTCATATACCTGAAGGTCTCTTCGTCAGGAGGAAATATCGCTATGGTTGCGCCGTATTCAGGGCACATGTTCGAGAGCGTAGCCCTGTCAGGCAGCGACAGCGCCTGCACCCCGGTTCCGAAGAATTCGACGAACATGTTGACTACGCCATGCTCGCGCAGTTTTTTTGTGAGAGTGAGCGCAAAGTCTGTCGCGGTTACGCCCTTTTCCAGTTTGCCGCTTAGCCTTACCCCAAGAACCTTTGGAGTTACAAACGATACGGGCTGTCCGAGTATCGCAGCTTCAGCCTCTATTCCTCCGACGCCGAAACCGAGCACTCCAAGGCCGTTTATCATTGTGGTGTGCGAGTCAGTTCCCACAAGCGTGTCTGGAAAAGCCGTCTTCTTCCCATCAATCGTCTTTACGCTTACACATGTCGCTATGTACTCAAGGTTTACCTGGTGGCATATCCCTGATGAAGGCGGGAAGACTCTGAAGTTGTCCAGGGAGCTGCTCGCCCATTTTAACAGCTTGTACCTCTCCCCATTCCTCTTCATCTCGAGCTCCTGGTTCTTCTTCAGTGCGTCTGGGGAATTGAATACGTCCACCTGCACAGAGTGGTCTATTATCAGGTCTACGGGCATGAGAGGCTGTATCATCTCAGGGGACTTGCCCTTCCTTGATATGTAATCACGCATCGCAGCAAGGTCGACAACCGCAGGCACGCCGGTGAAGTCCTGCATCAGCACCCTTGAAACCTTGAACGGAATGTCCCTTTCGGAAGGGCTCGCTGCATTCCAGTTTGCGAGCTCCTTTATGTCCTCAAGCTTTATGCCCTTTCCATCGAAATTCCTAAGAAGCGATTCCAGAACTATACGTATTGAAAAGGGGAGCAGGGAGGCGTCGCCTATGCCCATGCCTTTCAGCATTGGCAGTGAGTAATAGGATATTTCAGAGCCTGATGAGGTCCTGAATGTGGACTGCATCTTTCTCTTGAATACATTGGGGTTTTCCTCCATGAATGTTCATCGGTTTTTCCATTTAAATACATTTATGAAAAGCTATTTACCGAGCGTATAAGCGAGCACCCTGCGCATCGCCAGGTGCTCAATTACCTCAATCCTGTTCAGCGCGTCGTATATCCCTTCCCTGCCTGTGGATATGCTTGTTATCCCGTGGCCTTTCATAATCACTGTTGTCGTTTTCTCAGTTTCCAGCGCGCTTGCAACAGATTCAGCAAGTTCCTTGGTGCCCGTGTGTCCTTTTACAATGCTTATCTTTTTAACATACCCTTTTCCTTCCTCATCATCTTCAAGCCCGAGTTTGTCAATTCCAAGAGTTTCAACAAGCGCAAGCAGGTATGGAGGATGAGCATGCACCACTGCGGTCGTGTGTTTTACTGTATCGTATATCTGAATATGCATCATGTATTCAGACGACTGCTTCGGCCCCTGCATGAGCTGCCCTGAAGGCAGCTTCAGGTAGCAGACTAATTCAGGCTTCAGCGTCGGCTTGTCAAGCGCAGCTGGAGTGATTGCGACCATGCCGCTGCTGTGCATTATGCTAGCATTCCCAGACTGGCTCACGTTCAGCCCCCTGCCGTACAATCTTGCCATCACTTTTACTATGTCGCTTTCGCTGTCCATTCATGCACCGCGTATAGCTTTTGCAAGCGATTTTTGATAAGGCTTGCGTGCCACCCCTTTTTCAGTTATTATTCCAGATATCATGCTTCCAGGAGTAATGTCGAATGCAGGGTTCAGCGCATTTGCATCTTTCGCTATCCTTAGCCTGCTAAGTACATTAAGTACCTCTTCGGGGCTGCGCTGCTCTATCTTCTTCAGCATATTCGCTGTCTTTGTCCTTGGATCTATAGTGGATACTGGCGCTGCGACATAGAAAGGTATATTGTGCTCTTTTGCGATTATCGCCAGCGCATAAGTACCTATTTTATTGGCTGTGCTGCCGTCAAGGAGTATCCTGTCTGCCCCCACAATCACCTTGCTCACCCCTCTATTCTTCATCGCATATGCTGCAGCGCTGTCTGTTATAAGTTCAAATGGTATGCTGTCCCTTTTCAATTCCCATGCCGTCAGCCTTGCTCCTTGGAGCAGCGGCCTTGTCTCGCATGCGATGACCTTTATATTTTTTCCTGAAGCATAGGCTGTTCGTATAACGCCAAGCGCAGTGCCCACGCCGGCGGTTGCAAGAGACCCGGTATTGCAGTGCGTCAGTATCACATCCCCGTTTTTTATCAGTGTGCTTCCGTACCTTCCCATCGATGCGCTTGCTTTCTCTTCCTCGTCCTTTATCCTGTATGCTTCCTCACGAAGCCTTTTCGCCATAGTTTTTTTAGGAAGCGAAGGGAGCTCCTCTGCCTTTTTCATCATCCTGTTTATGCAGTTCTGCAGGTTGACAGCCGTGGGCCTTGTGGAGTTTATGCGCTTTGCAGTGCTTTTCAGCTCACGCAGCAGTGCATCTGAATCCTTGGCATCTGAGTTTGCAGCAGCCGCTGCAATTCCGAAGGCTGCAGCTATCCCTATCAATGGCGCCCCCCTTATCTCAAGCCTCTTTATCGCGGTGCAGAGCCTGCTGACTGAGCTGCTTCCCACATATTTCTCTTTGAAAGGCAGCTTTGTCTGGTCTATCCAGATAATTTCATTGCCTGACATCGAGACTGCATCAATAAGACTAAGCCTTCGCATGATATACAAGAATAAGTAAGAAATAAAAAATTAAATAACTAACCTTGCTTTTGAAGTAGCAATATGCTTGATATTACATCTGCTCTTCTTCAGGTTCTGATGGCGCTGCGCTTGCAGCAGAAGCCTCTGAAGGGTCTCCTTCTCCGAGGACTTCTCCCATTGCAAATCTGGTCCTTACTTCGGTAATTCTTACCTTTACGGACTGACCTTCCTTTGCGTCTTTTACAAAGATCACAAAGCCGTCTTTCTTTGCAATTCCGTCGCCTTTCGATGCGGTGGCTTCTATTGTGACAGTCACTTCATCTCCGACCTTTACCGGTTTTGGCAGGAAATAGTTGGG
>DAIDAD010000020.1:0-377 GCA_027310795.1 Candidatus Micrarchaeaceae archaeon
TAATTATACCGGCGCAGAGATAGAGAATCTGTGCCGTGAAGCGGGCATGAGCGCAATAAGGGCGAAGCGCGATATAATAAAAGGCGAGGACTTCAAGCACGCGCTCAGCGAGATAAAGCCGGCCATACCGAAGGATCTTGCAGAGAGGATATCAAGGTTCAAGGAAGAGCCCGAGAGCATGTACAGGTAGCGGTTTGCACATTCATGGTTAGTTGATTGTTATGAAGATAGTATACTCTGAAAAGAAGAGCGGGAAGACCGCACAGCAGGAAGTACCGAAGGAGAAGGAGAACCTTCTTATAGGGATGAAGATAGGCGACGCAGTCGAAGGTTTTGTCATAGGCCTCGATGGAATGAAGCTGCAGATAACAGGGCTG
>DAIDAD010000020.1:431-9087 GCA_027310795.1 Candidatus Micrarchaeaceae archaeon
CGCACCGTCGAGAAAGGAGATAAGCGGCAGCATAAAGTCAAGGCCGCTGCTCAGCCGCGGGCCTGGGATAAGGAAGCCTATGAAAGGATACAGGGTCAAGAGGCTTGTGCGCGGAAATACGATAAGCATCGACACAGCGCAGGTCAATACTGTGATAACTGAAATGGGCGGCAGGAGCGCAGAGGAGCTGTTCAAGCCCAAGGAGAAGAAAGAAGATTAAATGAGTTTCATGCAGAGCGAATTGAACATAGGCACATTAGGCCACGTGGACCATGGAAAAACCACGCTTACGGCTGCGATAGCTCACAAGTGGACAGATATTCACAGCGAGAGCATAAAGAGGAGCATGACAATAAAACTGGGATATTCCGACGCTGTAATATATACGTATGAAAAGGACGGGAAGACGCATTATTCGACTGAAAAGGAGCAGGGGGCAAAAGAGATAAGGAAGATATCGCTGCTCGATTCGCCGGGACACGAAACGCTCATGGCGACCGCGATAGCAGGATCGAACATAATAGACGCTGCGCTTTTCGTCATTTCTGCATCGGAGCCGTGCCCAATGCCGCAGACGAAGGAACATCTAATGATAATAAATGCGCTTGGCATAAAGAACGTGATAATAGCCCAGACAAAGATAGACGTCGTGGGAAAGGAGAAGGCAAAACAGCACTACAGCCAGATAAAGGAATTCATAAAAGGGAGCAAGATAGCAGATGCGGTGATAGTGCCGGTCATGGCGAACAGGAACGTTAACGTTGACATAATACTCGAGGAGATTGCAAAGCTGCCTGTCCCAAACAGGGACGTCTCCGCAGACCCCATAATGTACATAGCAAGGTCATTTGATGTTAACAGGCCAGGAACAGAGATAGACGATATCCTCGGAGGGGTCATCGGCGGATCCATAATAAGGGGCACGTTCAAGATGGGCGACGACGTGGAGATAAGGCCTGGCATAAACGTGTCAAAGGAGAAGAAAGGGGCCGCAACATACAAGCCTATAATTGCAAAAATAACAGGAATATCTGCAGGCGATGAAAAGCTCGACAAGGCGATAGCCGGAGGGCTCATAGCGATAGGGACGGACATGGACCCCGCGATAACAAAAGCGGACGGCCTTGTAGGCCAGATAATAGGCCATATCAGCAAGCTTCCCGATTCAAGGACAGAAATAACGATAAGCTACAATTCGCTCAACAGGACCGACCTTCCAAAGCAGTCCTTTACTGAGAACGAGCCTGTCCTTCTGGGCATAGGCACAGGCACGGCCATCGGTTACATAAAGAAGCAGAAGAAAGCGACGATGAGCATAATGCTGAAGCACGCGTTCTGCATAGACAAGCAGGTGAAGATATCTGTGCTCAGGAACATAGGCCAGAGATGGCGGTTGTACGGATACGGCACATTATCCGCATAATTCCTTTGCCTTTTTCTGCACAAGCAGCGCAAACCTCATTCGTTCGCTGCTCTTTGAAAAATCATAATGCTCATTCAGGGAAAAGCCTGATGCATGCGGATGGCCGCCCCCGCCGAAATAAGCAGCAAGCGGCTGGCAGTCCGCCTCCTTTGTGCGTATATGCCCATGCATGTTGTCAAGGTTGATGTATACGCCGATGTCCTTCCCGCCTTTGTCGCCGACTGCCGCACAGGCGAGAGTTGACTGAATCCCTCTCTGGAAACCGACTGCAACATCGTCAAGCACTATCAGACGGCCAAGCATCCTGCGTATCCTTTCCTTGTTTACCTTGTCGAACGTCTCTGCATCCTTTTTCATCCGGCTGTCTGAGAACCTGCCATTGCTTATCATTCCTGCAATGCGCCTCAGTTTGTTGTTGCGCCTTGAATAGTCCTTTATCTGCTGATAAGAAGTCATGGCCATCGCATACTCTATTATCATGCGCCTGTGCCGCTTGTCATCTGAAAGCAGGTTGAAATCGGAGTAATGGACTATTTCTGCGAACTCCGCGCAGAAACTGCTGTTGAGCCCGAGCTCATTCCTCACTATCTCAGTAGCGCAGTATTTCTTGTTCTCGTTGACTATCGCGGCATCGCACTTCGACGCAATTCTTTTTATCCCGTCTGCATCCCAGACATGATGGTCGAACCAGTAGACCTTGCCGTCTATCCTATGAATATAATCTATCATTTCGGAGAATGGCTTCTTTGTAGCTTTGTTGAGCCCGAGGTCCGCTATTATCAACACGGCCCCGCGCTTCGCCGTGCTGCATATCCTCTTCTTCGAAAGGAGCATATTGTCCAATGAGTAATCCGTAAAGAAGATATTCCTCAATGGAATTCCGTACCTGATCTTTATCAGGGCAGCGCTGCCCACCCCGTCGATGTCGCTCTGATGGCACAGTGCGAAGATATTGTTCATTGACATGTAATCACAAAGATAGCTAAATCTGCGCAAATGTTTTTAAGCGTTGTGAAGAAGCACAGCTGAGGAATTAAAAGAGGCAAAGCCGCGCCGCATAAAAATAGCGGGCCTGCTGGGGATAGCAGGCCCATCCGAGTTACTGTGGAGGTGATATGATTAGCGCGTTGGTCGCCTTGCCAGCATCAAACCTGTAGTAAACCTTGTGACCGAGCTGAATCCTCTGCAGCAGCTGCTCGCTGCACAGCTTCTTCAATCTGGTGCATGCCGCATTCCTTCCCTTGTAGCCCATCAAATCCTTTATGTCGTCTGCGCAGGCGAGGCCCTTTGCCTGCACGAAGTCTATTATCCTAGCGTCAAGCTGCGACAAGGCTATCTCTTCAAAGCCCTTCTTCCTCATCGCCTCTATGGGGTTTTCCTCTTTCACGGAACTCTTGTACTCAAGGCGCTTTATCCTCTCCATGAGGCCTGCAAGCAGCCTGTTTGTGCGTTCCCTTTCATCAGTGATGTAGCTTACGAGCGCGGTGACTTCCGAGTTCTGCCCTGTATCCTTCTTTTCCACCAGTACCCGGATCTCTTCCCTAAGCTTAATAATCTCTTCTGCAATCTGTTTGTTGTTCTCCATGCCACGCCACACCTGGTTCCAACCATACCATGAAACGTTCATGAATGTTCTGTGAATGAATCATGATTCAATCAGGTATCTATTCTGGAAGGTATATAAACCTTGCTTTTAAAAGCTGGACTTCCCCTTATCAGAAAAAGCGCATAACCCTCGGTTTCTAGCGGCACAGAGATAAAAGGCATAAAAGATTTTCAGCGCAAGGTTCTTAATAAAAAGCCTTCACTATCTGCGTGTTTGTGATGGAGCAGATACTGATACCCCTGGCAAGGGTAAAATTCCTGAAAGAGGCAGAAAAGGACGTTGTCAAAAGGACAGGATGCAAGATATCCCTTGAGAGCAACAGCGTTGTGATAGAAGGAGCGCCGTATGACGAGTACAATGCGAAGAATGTGGTACAAGCTATAGGCAGGGGCTTCAAGCTCGGCACCGCGCTCAAGCTGCTCAACGAAGACTTCTTCTTCGAGAGCATAGACATAAGCGACATAGCATCGAACAAGGACAAGGCAAAGCGGATAAAAGCTAGGATAATAGGGACGGACGGGAAAGCAAAGCTTTACATGGAATCGGTGAGCGGCGCAGCGATAGAGGTTTACGGGAACACCATAAGCCTTATAGGCACCATAGAGGAGATAAGGGTTGCAAGATCCGGAATAAACATATTGCTTGACGGCGGCAAGCACAGCACCGCTTACATGGTAATGGAAAAGGAGAGAAGGAAGATAAAGAACGAGTAGATTTGCATGGCGGGCGACAAACCTGATGCGGAAGAGATATTCAAGGAATTCAAGGAGCAGTCCATAACGCAGTTCTTCAGGAAGAACAGCCAGATGCTGGGCTATTCGGGCAAAGTCAGGTCCCTCACGACAATAGTGCATGAATACGTCACAAATTCTCTTGACGGCTGCGAAGAAGCGGGCATCTTCCCTGAGATAACCGTGGAAGTGAAGGAGCTGTCCGAGAACAAGCACCATGTAAAGGTCACGGACAACGGGCCTGGTATACCGCAGAAGCTGGTGGGAAAGGCGCTTGCGAGCATATTGTCAGGCACGAAATTCCACAGATATGTGCAGCAGCGCGGGCAGCAGGGCATAGGCGCAGGCGGCTGCACTCTTTTCTCTGCGATAACGACCGGGAAGCCGATAGCTGTCAAGTCAGGCACAGGAAAAAGCGCATTAGAGTGCAACGTCGCAGTCGACATAAAAACGAACAAGCCGCTCATAACAGAGATGAAGGACCTGCCTGCGGACTTCAAAGGGCTTTCCGTGCAGGGCGAATTCGGCGACACGAAGTACGAGCGCAGCGACCATGGAGTACAGGAATATATAAAAAGGACAGCGCTGTCGAACCCGCACATAACGATAAAACTCACGGAGCCTGACGGCAAAGAGAACATCTTCCTTAAATCTGTGAACGAGATGCCGAAGAGGCCGAAGCAGACGAAGCCGCACCCTTTGGGAATAAGCACAAGGGATCTGCTAGACTTCGCGCATACGACCGACAAGAACAAAATCTCATCATTCCTCTCGGAAAGCTTCTCAAGAGTCAGCCCTTCCAAAGTTGCGGAGCTCAAGGAGATTGCAAAAGAAGTTGATTTTGACAAGAGCCCAAAGTCACTTCTATGGCCGGAAGCTGAAAAGATAGTTGAAGGTTTCAGGGGCATGAAATGGATGGCGCCAGAAACCGATTCCTTGTCGACGATAGGCGCGCAGCAGATGGAGTCGGCGATGCTCAACATAATAAACCCGCAGTTCATAAGCGTCACTGAACGCAAGCCCAAGATATTCAAAGGCGGAATACCGTTTGCGGTAGAGATTGGCATAGCGTACGGCGGAGATGCAGGCAAGGTTACCGAAGAAGGGACAAAAGGCAACATAATGAGGTCTGCAAACAAGGTGCCGTTGCTGTTCGACGGGTCTGTTTGCGCAATAACAGAGGCGGTTAACCAGATACAGTGGAAAAGGTATGGCATAAAGAACTTCGATGAAGAGCCTATAAGCGTATTCGTCAACATATCAAGCGTCTACATCCCTTACAACGGCATAGGCAAGCAGGCTGTATCGCAGGAGCCTGAGATAATAGAAGAATTGAAGCTAGGCCTCATGGAGAGCGCAAGGAAGATGCAGATACACATAAACAAGCAGAGATCCATGCACACGATGGAATCGAGGTACAGGACGATAATAAGGTACGTTAGTCAGCTTGCCACGAACCTCAGCGAGATAACGGGTGAGGACAAATCGGCAATAGAGAAGCGGCTCAGAGAAATAGTAGAGAGCAAGTATGACATTTCAGATGCAAAGGAAACCTCGGAAGAGAAAGAGGAATTCGAGACAGACGAAGAAGAGTAGCTCTGGAACCAGACTACAGCTTCAACTGGCCGAAGTCATGCGTGTCTATGAGCCGCACGTCAAGTGATTCTATGCTGAGCCTCAAAATCTCACTCTCTTCTCCATAAGAGATGTTCAGCCTGCCTATGAAGTCGAGCTTCTCCACCTCGTTTATGAAGACTATGAAAGTCCGGTAAGCCTTGCTCAACGGTATATCTGAGAGCTTCTGGTTCCCGGAAAGCCTTGAATATATGTATATGTAATTCTGCACGCCCTTGTTCGTCACTATCATGTCGACATTCTCATACGCGTCTATATCCGTGAATAACATCGCGTTCGATACGCAGTAATCCCTCAGCATTCTGAACACCGCAAGGTATTCTATGTCATGCTTTGAATCCTCTATCCATTTCTTCGGCGCAAAGTAGCCTTCTGATTCGACCACAAAGCCCTTGCTGGAAAGCTTGTTGAGCACATTGTAAGTATTCTGCAGGGTCACCGCTATGGGCATGTTGCCGTACCTCACATTGCCCGATATGCCTGCCTTCACTTCATCTGCGCTAAGAGGCATGTACCTCCAGTGGTAATAGTAATTGACCTGGTCGAACACCTTCAGTATTGTGTCAGCAGGCTCCTTCACTTTTGCCCTGTTAGTCTGCCTGAACTCCTGCACGTTTATATAATACCTGTCTATGTTCGGCGGCACAAGTATCTTGTTAAGGGCGACTATTATCACGGCAGCGATTATGAATTCTATGTAATATGACGGTATGTTGAGCACCGCATTCTGGTATGGCGCTATGATTGTCTGGTTCTTCCCGAATACGTTTATCCTGAAGGTCTCATTGCCGTAGTTCACCACAGAACCTCCGGGAAGCGAGTATCTTATCGCGCTGTTGTTGACGGTGCCGTTCTCCTGGTAACCGCCGTTAAGGCTTATGCTGTAAGGCACGCCGTTAAGCGCGTAGCCGCCGCTGTATGCCGAGAAGGTGAAGTTCCTGTTCCCGAAGTCAAGGTTCACCGGCTTTATTGTCGTGTTGTATATGCGGAATATGGCCCTTGCGTATGTCCTGTTATGCAGGTCGACCAGCGATGCTGTGTAATATCCTCCTTGAAGGTAGAATGAAACTGGCTTGACGAATGTGATATTTTCCTTCATAGGCCCTACGAAGACGTATTGCACAGGCTCGTCATAGCTCGTGTTGTATATGTATATGTGGAAAGAGTCGAAGCCGCCGCTTATGTTAGTCGCTGTTGCGCTTACGTACTCGCTCTCGGTCTGCGACACAGCCGGAGGCAATCCCACACTACCATACTGCGTAGTGTTCAGAATGAAAGGTATATTGTCTTCTGCTGATTTCTTGAGGTCTGCGCTCTTGAAGTACGCTGTAGCCAGGCCATAAACATTTGTTGAGGCAAGGAGGGCAGTATCTGTCGAGTTTACCTGCGTGGTGTTCGTCACGAGCGACATCGTGCCTGCGCCGCTGTTGTTGCTCATCGTCTGCCAGCCTGAGCTGCCCGTTGCAAGCAAGCCGTCCCAGTAATGCAGGTCTATGAGCGCAGCTATGTCATTTGCAAGCAGCGAGGAGCTGTCATTCCAGCCATGCGAGGGGAAATCGGAGAGTGCCACTACGCTGCCATTAAGCGCATTCACGTATGTGCCGCTGTAGAATGTGCTGCCCCCGACAAACGTAAAGGTCGGAGCGTTGAAGGCGAGATAGCTCTGCACCGCAGCCTCCGCTTGTTCAACGCTGTTCACACTCTCGGTGAGCAAGCCATCGTTCTTAAGAATATTGACCGTATCGTTCGGGGTCTCTATTATCTGCTGGCCGCAGGAGACTGTCCTTGAGAAGTTCCTGCCTATGTAGATTATCGTGTCTCCGCTGCTGAGCATGTTGATTATGCTGTAGTTGTGGTTGAAGGAGCATGCGCTGTAATTGGCAAGGGAGCTGTTCTGCACCGCAAGGAACGGGAGCGGCATAAGCCCTGAAGGGACTATGATTATGGAGCCCGGGGTGACAGAAGAAACATTGCTGATCTGTATGTAGTTGAAGCTGCTCTGGTTAGGCAGCAGCCCGTACCTTCCAAGGTCGGCCCTAAGCTCGCCTTCAAGCGTGGAGCTGAGGAAGCAGTTTATGCAGTAATTGTCAACGTCTAACAGGTATATCTTTGTCAATGGGGCCTTGCGGAACACCCTTAAGGTGTAGTTGGAGTAAGTCGCATTGCTTTCATGATAATGCAGCTTCGCATAAGCGGCTGTCTCTATGGAGTTGTTGTACCTTGCAGCGAAAGCATTCACAAGCGATATCGTTCCGCTGACATTTGCCACTGGCGCATTAACATTGTGCAAACGGCCCTTCAAGCCGCCAACCTCAAAATATATCGCAGCTATAACGAGTATTATGAATATGGCTGCTGCAACAACACCTATGAGTACGCCCTTAGGCGGCTTCCTGCTCATTTATACTAACCACTAAAATAAAACCCGTCACAGCTCCTTTCCTTTGTTCATCTTCTTTTCAAGGAAGCCCATCACAAGCCTTGATATCTTGTTTGACCTGTCGTTGATTTTCTTAACTATCTTGTAGACTCTTATGTTCTGGAACTTCCTGTTCACAATAACATCATATCTCATAAAATCACTTAGGATTTCATCTCAAGGTATCCGAGCGAGACCATCTTGTCAAGTATCTGCTCAACCCTCGGTATAGACACCGTATAATTCCTTGCGAACTGGTCTATGTCGATTGAGTTGTCATGCACCTCAATCCATTCCTGGACAAGCGCCATAAGCGCGTCATCAGAGTACTTCTTCAGCTTCTCAAGCTCCGCCCGCTGTTCCTTGTCGTCTTCGCTGAGCTGCGAGATCTGGACCGTCAGGTTCTTGTTGGATGCCTCGAGTTCGTTGTTCAGGCGCTTCATCTCCCTGTATTCGGCCATGAGCGAGTCATACTTGTTGTAGAGCAGGTTGTAGTTCTGAGAGATGCCGTCTATGAGGTTTCCAAGGACAGAATCAGTATACTGCATAAGCTTAGGCACGTCCGTCTCATAGTCATCATATATTATTGACAGGACCACGGCAAGGCTCTTTATTATATAAGCCCTGCGCATAGCCTCGCTGGTGTCGGGTATTATGGAATAGCTCACCTCTATGCCGCTGGAGCCTATCTTTATTATGTGGAACAGGTATGGCATCTTGTTTATGTTCCTGCTCTCAACCTTTGCAGCGGTAACGGACTGGCTGTCGGAACCTATGTAATAAAAAGGCAGTTTTGATAGCTTTGCTTTTATGTCTGGGAACGTGGTCTTAAGCTTGCCACC